>DASQPY010000440.1:0-4043 GCA_035643735.1 Actinoallomurus sp.
GGGCACGCGGCGCCTCGTCACCGACGAGCCGATGCTGGAGTGGATCCGCCGCATCCACGCGACCACGCGCTGGACCACGTCGGTGTGCACCGGCTCCCTGCTGCTCGGCGCGGCCGGGCTGCTCGACGGCCTGGAGGCCACCACCCACTGGTCGGAAGCCGGCGCCCTGAAGTCCTACGGCGCCACGTACACGGCGCGGCGGGTCGTGGAGCAGCCCGGCGGCATCATCACCGCCGCGGGGGTCTCCTCCGGGATCGACATGGCCCTGCGGCTGGCCGAGCTGATCGCCGGACGGGTCGCCGCCGAGGCGTACCAGCTCGCCATCGAGTACGACCCGCAGCCGCCGTTCGACTCCGGCTCGCTCGCCAAGGCGTCGCAGGAGGCGAAGGACCACCTGGCGGCCCGTAGCGGCTGAGCGGGGGCCTCAGTCGCCGGGACGGCCGGTGATGCGGCCCAGGCGGTGCTCCACGCCCCACTGCGTGAGCTTCAGGAACGCCTCGACCATGATGTCGCGGCTCATCTTGCTCGCGCCGTGGGTGCGCTCCACGAAGGTGATCGGCACCTCGGCGACGCGCAGCCCGCTGCGTACGGTCCGCAGGGTCAGGTCGACCTGGAAGCAGTACCCCTGCGACGTCACCTCGTCGATGCCGATCTTGGTCAGCGTCGCGGCACGGTAGGCGCGGAAGCCGCCGGTCGAGTCGTGCACGGGAAAGCCCAGCAGGAGCCGCGAGTAGGTGTTGGCGCCGCGGGAGAGCGCCTCGCGCTTCTTCGGCCAGTTCTCCACGCGGCCGCCGCTGACCCAGCGCGAGCCGATCACCAGGTCGTTGTCCTCCAGCGCCGTGAGCAGCCGGGGCAGCTCCTCGGGCTGGTGCGAGCCGTCGGCGTCCATCTCGACGAGGACGTCGAAACCGCGCTCCAGGCCCCAGCGGAACCCCGCGACGTACGCGGCGCCGAGCCCTTCCTTGCCCTTGCGGTGCAGGACGTGCACATGGTCGTCCGCGGCGGCGAGGCGATCGGCGATCTCACCGGTGCCATCGGGACTCGCGTCGTCGGCGATGAGGATCTCGGCGTCCGGAACGGAGGCCCGGACCCGGCCGACGATGCTCTCGATGTTCTCGCGTTCGTCGTATGTCGGAATGATCACGAGAACCCGTTCGACGTCCTCCGTGGTCTCCACCCGCTAGGTCCCCTTGCTCGTCCGTGTCCTGGCGGCGGCGACGGCCGCCGCCGCGAAACCAAGCAGCGCGAGCACCCATTCGGGGGCGGCGCCAAGATGATCGGAAAGCGTACGCGACGTCCGCAGCGGTACGCGCTCGACCTGCAGTACGGGTGTGAATTCCTTCGAGTGGTCCAGCACACGCCCGGCCGGGGTGATGATGCCGCTGATGCCGCTCGTGGAGGCCACCACCATCGAGCGGCCGTGCTCGACCGCGCGCAGCCGCGACATGGCGAACTGCTGCGGGGGCAGGCTGGTCCGGCCGAAGGTCGCGTTGTTGGTCTGCACGACGAGCAGCGGGTTGTCGGCCACGTCGCGGAC
The DNA here is from genome assembly GCA_035643735.1 of Actinoallomurus sp. Classification (GTDB taxonomy): domain Bacteria; phylum Actinomycetota; class Actinomycetes; order Streptosporangiales; family Streptosporangiaceae; genus Actinoallomurus. The sequence goes on from DASQPY010000440.1 coordinate 1,538, forward strand.
GAGGCCGTCGTAGGCGACCTCGAAGCAGATCACGTCGCCGATCTTCGTCGGGCCGAGCTGGAGGGATCCGGGCGAACGTCCCTTGACGAACTCCCCGACCATGTCGAAACGCGTGATGACCTTGCGAAGGAAGCCGCGGAAGATCGGGATGTACTCCCCGAACGGCAGCGGATGCCGCTTGACGTAGTACGCGCCGGGCCCCGTGACCGGGTCCCACACGATCCCGCGGTTCTCCACGTGTTCGCCGTCGCCGTGGTCGATCACGGCGCCGACCAGGACCGGCACGCCGACGTCGCGGACCGCGGCGTCGATCACCTGGCGTGCCTGGTCGTCCTTGTACGGGTCCAGGTCGCTGGAGTTCTCCGGCCAGATCACGATGTCGGGCTTGGCGACCTTGCCGGCGCGTACCTCGCTCGCGAGCACGTGCGTCTCCCGCGCGTGGTTGTCGAGCACGGCCTCGCGCTGGCCCAGGAAGTCCAGACCGGCGCGCGGAACGTTGCCCTGCACCACGGCGACGGTCAGCTGCCGGCCGCCCGTCGGACGGGGCACGAGGATGCCGCCCAGGCCGAGCACGAGGACACCGGCCAGCATGAGCGCCACGCCCCGCAGGGAGCCCGAGGGCGTCCCGGCGCGCCGCCGCCACAGCGTCAGCGCGACCGAGGCGAGCAGCCCGCCGGTGAGCGCGGTCACGAAGCTGATGAGAGGTGCGCCGCCGACCGGCGCGTACCCGGTGAAGGGCGAGGCGGTCTGGCTGAACGCCAGCCGGCCCCACGGGAAGCCGCCGAAGGGCACCCGGCCCCGTACGAACTCCTCGGTGATCCACAGCAGGGCGGTCCACAGCGGCCAGCCGGGCAGCCGGGTCACCAGGGCGATCCCGGTGCCGAGGAGCGCGAAGTAGAGCGCCTCGAAGAGGCTCAGTGCCAGCCACGCGTCGATGCCGACGGGGCGCAGCCCCTCGAACAGGGGGAAGCAGAAGGCCAGGCCGAACAGCAGGCCCAGGCCGGTCGCGCCGCGCAGGCGGCGGTCGCGCAGGATGAGGGCGAGTATCGCGGCGGCGATGGGCGCGAGCGGCCACCAGCCGATCGGCGGGAACGCCGCGGCGAGCAGCAGGCCGGCGATCACCGCCAGGGCCGGGCGCCGCAGACGCGTCCGGATCGGCGGACGGGTCGGTTCTTCGGCGACGCCGGGGGGCTCCTCGGCGAGCGTGTCCTGCGCCACCAGCACTCCTCGTCGAATGGTCCGTTCCTGCGGAACGGTATCGTCCGGTTGGCCGCTAGACGAACGCGGGGCGTCGCGGCGCCGGATCAGCGGCGGGCCACGGGCGGGATGGCGGCGGCGGAACAGGGGCCGAACAGGGCCGGAACGGGAAAGAGCCCGGGCGGTCCCTTCGAACCGGACCCGTCTCGTCGGCGGCGAGCGCGTTGGTCCGTTGTCTGATGGGTGCCCAGGCTCCTACCGAGTCTCACCGGCGCCGTCCGGGGTGCTCCCGGCCGGGCGTACGCGTCGTCCTGCGTCTGGCTCTCGACGGATCGGCGCCGCGTGTGTGGCGCGTGTCCTTTCCCCCGTCGTGGCGCAGGTGCCGCGGGCCCCGGCCGGCCGGCCGGTCATCCCTCTGGTGGACCGCCTAGGCAACTTATCGGTATCCGTTGCGATGTCAACCCGTGTCGTGGCGGCATCGTCAGCTCGTGCCCGGGACCACGACCGTTCCGGTCGCGGTGACCACGATGATCGGCTCGGTCAGCACCTCGGCCGCCGACTCGCCCTTGTCCGGGCGCGACCGGCACACCACGCGCGCCTCGAAGGCGAGCGTACGGCTGCGGCGGCCGACCCGCGTCACGGTCGCGGTCGCCTCCAGCACGTCGCCGGCACGTACGGGGGCGCGGAACTGCACGTCGTCATAGGAGGCGAACAGGCCCTCGTCGCCGTCCGAGCGGATGCACGCCTCGGTCGCGACGTCGCCGAACATGCCCAGGACGTACGCGCCGTCGACCAGGCTCCCGCCGTAGTGCGCGTGACCGTAGGGGACGTACCGGCGGTGCGTGACGGTCAGGCCCACACGTGGATCACTCATGACTGCTCCTCGGGCGTCCAGCTCGGCAGCAGGGCGTGCACCAGGTAGGAGGCGACCTCGCCCGGCGTGGTGCCCTTGCCGAAGATGCGGTCCACGCCGAGCTCGGCCTCGGTCACGGTGTCGAACCGCGGCCCGCCGACGATGAGCAGCGGCCGTCCCATGCCCGGCCCGACCGCGGTCGGGTACGCGTCGTGGAACGCAGCCGCCATCTGCTTGGTGTTGTGGATGTGGGCGTTCTTCTGGGTGACGACCTGGGAGACGAGCACGGCGTCGGCGTTGTCGGCCTTGGCGCGCGCGACCAGCTCCTCGACCGTGACCTGGGCGCCCATGTTCACCACCTGGATCTCCCGGTGGTATTCGAGTCCCTTCTCCCCCGCGAACCCCTTGACGTTGAGGATCGCGTCGATGCCCACGGTGTGGGCGTCGGTGCCGATG
>DASQPY010000441.1:0-5979 GCA_035643735.1 Actinoallomurus sp.
ACGCGTCGCTGATGCTCGCGGGCGGCGGGTTGCGGCGTAAGCACGTGGCCGTGCTCGCCGCGGCGGGGGTGGACGCGTTCCACGTCGGCGTCGCCGTGCGCCGGCGGGGCGTCTCGGGGGCGAACGCGGTGGACGCCGGCCTGGTCCGCGAGTGGAGGACGCTGGTCGACGCGTCGCCGTACCTGTGAGCGCCGTGCCGCGGATGCACGGCAGGTCCGGAATAGGGTTTGTGCATGCGGGTTCATGTGGTGAGCGACGTACACGGGCGGGTGGACGCGCTCGCCGTCGCCGGTGAGGGAGCCGACGCGCTCGTGTGCCTCGGGGATCTGATCCTGTTCATCGACTATGACGACCACGGGCAGGGGATCTTCGCCGACCTGTTCGGCGAGAGCCATGCCGACACGTTCATCTCGTTGCGTACCCAGCGCCGCTTCGAGGAGGCGCGGGAGTTCTCCCAGACGCTGTGGGCCTCGCTGGACGGCGAGCCGCGCGCCCACATCGAGGCGGCGGTGCGCCGGCAGTACAAGGCGCTGTTCGAGGTGATGCCGACGCCCGCCTACCTGACGTACGGCAACGTCGACATCCCGCACATGTGGGCGGAGAACCTCCGCGACGGCCAACGGGTGCTCGACGGAGAGACGGCCGAGATCGGCGGCCTGACGTTCGGCTTCGTCGGCGGTGGCCTGCGCACGCGCTACCGCACCCCGTACGAGATCGACGACGAGACCTACGCCGCGAAGGTGGCGGCGGTCGGCGCCGTCGACGTGCTCTGCTGCCACATCCCGCCGGCCGTGCCCGAGTTGCTCTACGACACCGTGGCCCGGCGTTTCGAACGCGGAAGTGAGGCGGTGCTGGCGGCGATCCACGAGACCCAGCCGCGCTACGTGCTGTTCGGCCACGTCCACCAGCCGCTCGTACGCCGGACGCGCATCGGCCGCACCGAGTGCGTGAACGTCGGGCACTTCCGCGCCCGCGGCGCTCCCTACGTCCTCGAGTGGTAGCGGATACGCTCCCGGAAACCACGCGACACAGTGGCCGGCCGAAGACAGCGCACGACGAAAGACTGCGCCCAACGAAAGGAGGCTTGCCGATGGCGGATCGCACCAGCTCGAGCATCACGATCAACGCGTCCGCGCCCGAGGTGATGGCGGTCATCGCGGACTTTCCCGCATACCCTGGATGGGCCGAGGGCATCACCGCCGCCGAAGTCGTCTCAACGGCCGAGGACGGGCGGGCCGAGCAGGTACGGATCACGTTGGAGGCCGGGCCGATCAAGGACACCTACGTCCTGGCCTACGACTGGACCGACGATGACGCGGTGCACTGGAACCTCGCCGAGGCCGGCACGATGCTCACCGGCATGACCGGGGCATATCGCCTCGCCCCGGGCGATGGGAGCACCGAGGTGACCTACGAGCTCGCGGTCGACGTGCGGATTCCGATGATCGGAATGGTCCGGCGCAAGGCGGAGAAGCGGATAATCGAGACGGCACTCAAAGGCCTGAAACGCCGCGTCGAGGCTTAGACCATGCCAGCGAGACTCGGACCTGTGCGCCACGCATCCCCTCCGGGGCGGTACCGTTTCACGCCGAACGATTAGGTAGATGATGACCCCATGAGTGAACAGCCAGCATCGGTGCTGTTTGAGGCCGTACGTCTCGCCGAGGTGCTGCGTAAGCGGATGAGCGGCGGCGCCGGATCCGGTGATGTGTGGAGCGAGGCGACAAGTGACGCCTGGGGCGAGCGCATCGCGACCGGCGCGCCAGAGTGCCGTTACTGCCCGGTCTGCCGGGCGATCGCGGCCTCCCGTACGTCCGGTCCCGACGTGGTCGGCCACGTCGTGTCGGCCGGTGAGTCGCTGTTCGCGGCGGTCCGCGAAGCGGTCGCGGGGTTCGAGAGGACGCGGCCGCCGCGCCAGGAGCCGGACGGTACACCGGCCGACGGCGGCGACCGGCCGCACAGCGACTAGGGGGCCGCGTCGATGACGCTGACCATTGGTGTGGATGTCGGCGGCACGAAGGTCGCCGCAGGAGTGGTCGACGACCGAGGCCGGATCGTCGAGAAGCTCCGGCGTCCGACGCCCTCGACCAGCCCGCACGAGACCGCCGCGGTCATCGCCGAGGTCGTCGACATCCTCAAGGGCAAGTTCGGAGAGGTCGAGGCCGTCGGGCTCGGTGCCGCGGGCTTCGTGGACGAGAGCCGGTCGACCGTGCTGTTCGCGCCGAACCTCGCATGGCGCGACGAGCCGATAAAGAAGAAGGTCGAGAGCCAGGTCGGGCTGCCGGTGGTCGTCGAGAACGACGCCAACGCCACGGCCTGGGGCGAGGCCAAGTTCGGCGCCGGGCGCGGCGAGGACCACATCACGCTGATCACCCTGGGCACCGGCATCGGCGGCGCCCTGATCATGGACGGTGAGCTGTACCGCGGCCGGTTCGGCATCGGCGGCGAGTTCGGTCACTATCGCGTGGTCCCGGACGGGCGGCGCTGCGGCTGCGGCAACCGCGGCTGCTGGGAGCAGTACGCCTCGGGGAACGCCCTGGTGGCCGAGGCCCGCGAGCTGGCTCGCGTCTCCCCGGCGCTGGCCGGGCGGCTGCTCGAACTCGGTGACGGCTCACCGGAGGGCATCAGCGGCCCAGAGATCACCGAGGCGGCGCGCGGCGGCGACACGGCGGCTCTGGAGTGCTTCCGCAGCGTGGCCGCGTGGGTCGGCCAGGGAATGGCGGACCTCGCCGCCATCCTCGACCCGGGCGCGTTCATCATCGGCGGTGGCCTGTCGGAGGCCGGCGACCTGCTGCTCGACCCCGCCCGCGCGGCGTTCGAGAACGCCCTGACCGGCCGCGGCCACCGCGTCTTCGCCGACATCCGGATCGCCGAGCTGGGCCCGGACGCCGGCATCGTCGGCGCCGCGGACCTCGCACGACTCCGCTGAGCCGTCTCGTTCCGCTCGATGACGACGATCCGGCTGCTCAGCTACAACATCCGGTCGATGCGCGACGACCGCGCCGCGCTGGCCCGGGTGATCAGTCGCCTGGAGCCGGACGTCGTCTGCGTGCAGGAGGCGCCGCGGTTCGCGTTCTGGCTGCGCAAACGGCGATGGCTCGCGCGTGAGGTCGCGCTGGGCCTGGCCGTACGCCGGCGCCCGGCGGGGCTGGAGCTGTACGCCGGGGCGCGGACGGCGCTCCTGCACCGCGGGCACCGCCTGCTGTCGTCGGTGCCCGGCCTGCACCGCCGCGGGCTGGTCATGGGACTGTTCGACGTCGGTGGCGTACGGCTCGTCGTGGCCAGCGTGCATCTCGACCTGCTCGGCGGGCCCCGCCTCCGCCACGCGGAGGAGGTCGTGAAGGAGCTCGAACGGGCCCGTGAGCGCTTCGACGCGCCGGTCGTGGTGGCGGGCGACATCAACGAGACGCCCGGCGGCGCGGCATGGGACTTCCTGGCCGAACACTTCCAGGACGGCTACGCGGTCGCGCCGGCGGGGGAGGGCGCGACGTACAGCTCATCCGTGCCGCGCACCCGCATCGACGGGGTCTTCGCGGACCCCGGCATCGAGGTGCTGAGCTGCGGAGTACCCGACGAGCCCGAACTCCTCGCCGACTATCCGAACGCGACCGACCACCGCCCGATCCTGGCCGAGCTTCGCGTCCGCTCGCGTTTCTAGACGACCGCGCCGTCGTCGTCCTCGGGCGGCTCGTCTCCCATGCGCAGCACGAGTGCCACGAAGCCGCCGATGAAGGCGGCCACCGCGACGAACGCCGCCCAGCTGGGCACGGCGCGGTTGAGGAAGACCGACGCCACCAGGTAGAGCGGGCCGCCGAGCAGCGCGACCCAGGCGAAGCGCGTCATCGCGTCCGGTTTCGGCAACGGCGGCGGGGGAGGCGGGATGAAATGATCCTCGTCGTCCTCGTCATCGGTGGCGGGCTTGACGACGCGTGCCGTCAGGATGAGCTCGCTCGACGGGTCGCCGGTGGAGTCATCGCCCGTCTCTTCCGCGGCGTCCTCGGGGGTCTCGTCGATGTTCTCCTCGGCCGGCCACGGCGTCTCACCACCGGCCGAGGGACGGTCGAAGGCGGCCACGATATCGGCGAAGATCTGGTCCTCGTCGCGGGAGGCCGCGTAGTCCGCCCGGAGCTCGGGCAGCCGCGTCTCCAGGATCTCCTCGGCCGCCATCTTGGCGCTCGCGTCGGCGTACAGGCGGTCGGTGGGCTCCTCCGGCAGGCGTACGTCCAGGTAACCCCCGGTCTCACCGGGTGCCGGGACCGCGTACGCCGCGATGCCGGCCTCCCGCAGGGCGGCCAGCATCGCATCGGCGAGCTGCGGTGTGAGATCGGCGAGTGGGACGTACGCGTCCGCCGTCAGTCCGTTGCCCCGCCTGCTCACCGTCCGGCTCCCTCGTGTGCATGGCCGGAGCGGCGGTGTGACACGCCTGTCCCCTCCGGCCGGACGCCCGGCGTCAACGCCATGGCGCCTCCCCTCGAACTCCCGTCGACCGACGCTCACGCGATGAGCCTACGGCCGGGACAACTCTGATTGACCAAAAGGTTGCGGGTGCGGATCGTGGGCACGGACGGCCCGGGGTTGGGAAGATGACCATCATCCCTCAGATCGGTCTTCGGGCGACACCTCTGAGGAGGCGGGAGGTTGTTGTACCGGTCGTCAAGCGGTCCTTGTCACCATTCTCCACCCGGCGGTACTCCGCGCGCGAGGGCGAGAACCGGCGGCGGGGCCGGAGGTCGAGCCTGGGCGACTTCGACGCGGCGGCCCGCTGAAGCCCGGGGGGCCGTACGCTCAGAGGACGAAAAGTCGGGATGTTCTGTACGTACCTGGCTGATCGGACCTGGTTTTATCCGCTATGGTCTAGACCAATCGCGGTGTACTCGTGTCTTGCGCGTGATGCCGCATCCACCATGCCCAGGCCATTAGTCTGGTCGGGTCAGTCCGATGGTTCGAAGAGGAGATGGCATGCGTGTCGGAGTGCTGACCGGCGGCGGTGACTGCCCCGGCCTGAACGCCGTCATCCGCGCAGTGGTCCGCAAGGGCGTACAGGTCTACGGATACGAGTTCGTCGGCTTTCGCGATGGCTGGCGCGGTCCCCTGGAGGGTGACACCCTTCCGCTGGACGTGCAGGCGGTACGCGGCATCCTGCCGCGCGGCGGCACCATCCTCGGCTCGTCCCGTACCAACCCGATCAAGATCGAGGGTGGCGTCGAGCGGATCAAGGACAACCTCGCCGGGCTGGGCGTGGACGCGCTCATCGCCATCGGGGGCGAGGACACCCTCGGCGTGGCGCGGCAGCTGCACGACCGCGGGGTCAACGTGGTCGGCGTGCCGAAGACGATCGACAATGATCTCAACGCCACCGACTACACGTTCGGTTTCGACACCGCGGTCAACATCGCGATGGAGGCCATCGACCGGCTGCACACCACGGCCGAGTCCCACCACCGCGCCCTGATCTGCGAGGTCATGGGCCGCCACGCGGGCTGGATCGCCCTGCACGCCGGCATGGCGTCCGGCGCCAACGTGATCCTCATCCCCGAGCGCCCCTTCGACATCGAGAAGGTCTGCGGCTACGTCGAGAGCCGCTTCAAGACGCGCTACGCCCCGATCATCGTGGTCGCCGAGGGCGCCCACCCCGCCGACGGCCAGATGGCCACCGAGAACCAGGAGCTCGACGCCTTCGGCCACGTGCGCCTGGGCGGCATCGGCGAGCGGCTGGCCGCCGAGATCGAGAAGCGCACCGGTAAGGAGGCCCGGACGACGGTCCTCGGCCACATCCAGCGCGGCGGCACCCCGACGGCCTTCGACCGCGTACTCGCCACGCGCTTCGGCCTCCACGCCATCGACGCCGTGCACGACGGCGACTTCGGCAAGATGGTCGGGCTGCAGGGCACCGACATCAAGCGGGTGGACCTGAGCGCGGCCACGGACGAGCTCAAGACCGTCCCGGAAGAGCGCTACACCGAGTCCGAGGTCTTCTTC
>DASQPY010000442.1:0-13010 GCA_035643735.1 Actinoallomurus sp.
CCGTGAGCACTTCGGGCGCGGTAAGGCCGAGGGTCGCGCCGAGGGTTGGGCCGAGGGTTGGGCCGAGGGTTGGGCCGAGGGTTTTGCCGAGGGCCGGGCGAAAGGCTGGGTCAAGGCGGTGTTGCGGGTGCTGGCCGCTCGGCGGATCGAGGTGCCGGAGGAGGCTCGTGCGCGGATCAGCTCCTGCGCTGATCTGCGGCAGCTCGATACCTGGCTCGATCGTGCCGTCGTCGCGACGTCCGTCGCGGAGCTGTTCGACTGACGCAGGCGACCACGCCGCCCACGCCTCCTGGGAACGCTACGGGTCCTCAGATCCCCCGGCCGGTGGCGTGGGCGAGGCGCAGCACCCGGTCGGCGCTCAGCACGCGCAGCGACACGAGCAGGGCGAGGTACGCGCGGCGTTCGCGCCAGGAGTTGCGAAGGGTGCGCACCGCCCAGGTGCGGGCCTCTGAGCGTTCGCCGAGTGCCGCGTGGGCGAAGGCGATCTGGCCCTGTACGCGGGCGAGGCCGCGCGGGTCGTCGGCGAACGCCGGGTGCTTGCGCAGCAGATACTGCAGCGCGTCGCTGATCGTGCGCCACTTGCGGTTGAAGTGCGAGGTCTGCCCCCACAGCACCGTGACGAGCGGCTCGGGCACGACCGCGATCGGCCCGGCCGCCGCGGCCCGCAGCATCCAGTCGTAGTCCTCCGCGTAGCTTCCGGGGATCTCCTCGTCCACCTGACCGATCTTGCCGAGGAACGCCGCACGGCGGACGACGACCGTGGACGGGTGCGCCTCCATCACCCGGCGGCGCAGCAGCTCGGCGTGGGTGACGTCCTCCGGCCGCGGCACCCGGGTGATGATCTTGTCGCCGTAGCTGACGTGGATGCCCGACACCGCCACGTCGGCGCCGGTCTCGGCCAGCCGCCCGGCCTGGAGCCGCAGCTTGGCGGGCAGCCACTCGTCATCGTCGTCGCAGAAGGCCAGCAGCTCGCCCGAGGCGGCCGCGGCCCCCGCGTTGCGGGCTCCGGCCAGGCCCGGCGTCCGGTCGTTGGCGACGACCACCACCGGGCGCCGCGGGTCCGCGGTCGCGAGAGCGGCGTCCGGCTCGTTCCGGTCGAAGACGACGACGCACTGGACCTGCCCCGCGTAGTCCTGCGCGCGTACGGCCTCGATCGCCTTGGCCAGCAACCGCGGCCGGTCGTGCGTGGCGATGATGACCGAGACGGACGGGAACTCCTGGTTCACGACGTTCCTTTTCGATGAGTGATCACGATTCCGCGCGGGGGAACGCCGGCGCTGACCAGGTGGGAGATGGCCGCGAGGAGCGGCCGGTCCGTGATCTGCTTGAGCGCGATGGTCACCAGCGTGATGTCGGACAGGGCGGCCAGGGTGACCGCCTCGGCGGTGTCGAGCGTGGGCCCCGAGATGACGACCACACCCCCGCCATGGTGAGAGCTTTCGACGGCGGCGGCCAGCCCGCGGTCGCCGTCGTTGGCGGCCAGCGCCACCACGCGGAACGAGCCCAGGTCATCGTCGAGCCCGTCCGGTGGCTCGGCGGGGACGTAGGCCGGCAGCTGTTCGTGCGCCATCCGCAGGAGGGTGGTGGGCGCGCCGCCGTGCGCGAACGCCGCGGCCACGCTGACCGCGACGGCGTCGGCGGTGTCGCCGGGCATGCCGGTGACCAGGACGGTACGCGCGTCGTCGGCGAAGGCCAGGTTGCGCAGCCGCCGCCCGGAGTCGGCGAGATCCTCCCGCCCGGTGTCCGTCAGGATCGGCACCGGGATCCGCCGCCGTACGTCGCGGGCGTACCGGAGACGGCGTGGCCGCCGGTCGCGGACCAGGCCGACGAGGAGGCCGGCGAGGAGCCCGACTCCCATTCCGGAGGTGCGGTTGACGTCCGAGCCCGGATCGTCGGGCTGGATGGGCTTGACGGGCGCGCGTATGACCTGGGCGAACTGGTCGGTGTACCGCAGTTGCTTCTGCGCGTCCATCATCTGCCGCTGGATCGCCTGGCGGCGCGTGCGCGCCGTGATGCGGGCCAGTTCGTCCGGCGCGGAGGGCACGGCCCTCAACTCGGCCTGCAGGACGCGGACCCGCCGGTTGATCGCCTGGCGTCCGCGCGTCTGGTAGTCGCCGATCACCCGGTCGCGCTGCTTGATGAAGGCCCGTGCGATCGCGTGGGCACCCTGCCGGGCGTTGCCGGGCCGGCCGGCGCGGACGCCGATGACCAGGACGCGGGAGTACGCCGAGGCGGTCACGGTGACGCGCTCGCCGAGCTGGTCGGCCGGTACGTGAAAGCCGGGCACCTTCTTCAGCTGCTCCAGCACCGAACCCGACTTCACCAGCTGGGCCTCGGTGTCCATGGTGTCCAGGACGGGCTGCTGGTCGACCGGCGCGAACGGCCCGGCCGTCAGCGGCGGCAGACCGGGCTCCACCGCGACCGCCGGGGTCAGCACGGTCACGGTCGCGGTGTAGGTGGGATGGGTGGTCGCGGACCGCACCATGCCGATCAGGCCGCTGAGAGCGATGGCGACGAGCAGCACCGGCCACTGGCGGCGTACGAAGCCCGAGTAGCGGCCCAGCCGCACGGCGTCGACCGGCACCTCCTCATCCGGTGCGGTGACGAGCGGCGTCTCGCGTACGGAGCTCAGCGACGCCACGGCGGGACCTCGCCCAGCAGGGCGGTGAGGCGATCGTCGTGTGGCGCGAAGTGCTCGGTCAGGCGGTCCCGCAGCCCGGCGGGCAGCGGCGAGCTCGGCCGCGCGTTGTGCCGCTCGAAGGCGGGCGGGTGCCGGCGGGGCAGGTCGAGGAAGTCGAGGACCGCGTCGTAGCAGGGCTCCGGCTCGCCGAAGAAGTCCTCGGCGTACGCCACGTGCACCCGGTCGCGGCCGAAGAGCTTGAACAGCACGTCGAGCTGCTCGGCGTAGTGCCCGCGGTCGAGGTAGGAATGGTGGCGGTGACTGTGGCTGAGGTAGCCGGGTTCGTTCCTGATCCGGTCGGCCTCACCGGCGAGGCGTTCGGGCTCCAGCTCGAGGGCGCGCTCGAACGACGTCTCGGTCTCGAAGCCGCGCGCCAGTTCGTGCTTGTGCGCGGAGTAGGCGCGTTCGACCGGGTCGCGCAGCAGGGCGAGCAGCTTCACGCCGGGCAGGTCGGCGGCGATGCGCTCCGGGGCCAGCGGATGGTGCATGTAGTAGCCGGCCGACTCGAACGCGAGCCGCGCGCCCCGGCGCAGCGGGAAGTGCCCGCGATACCAGTCCTGGCCGCGCGCGTAATTCACGTCGAAGTAGTGCACACCCTTGTGGAGGTTGGGCTGGGCCACTCCCGGGTGCGCCGCGAGCGCGCGGAACAATGAGGTCGTGCCGCCCCGCTGCGTGCCCACCAGCAGGAAGTCGGGCAGCATCCGCAGGCCGGAGCTGAGCCGCCCGGCCGTACGGCTGACCGTACGGCCGCCCTCCTTCATCCACTGCGGGGCGTCGCGTCGCGAGATCATGCCGTCCTCCCGGCGTTGGCGTAGAGCAGGTCGAGCAGGCCGGCCGCCTGGGGGCGCAGCGGCTCGCCCAGCCCACCCTGGGCGGCGCACAGGTAGCGGCGGGTCAGCTCCAGGACGTACAGCTCGGTGGTGATCGCGGCGGTACGGCCGTGCTGGTCGAGCGGGGAGAGGATCGCCGGATCCGGCCAGGTGCCGTAGCCGCCGCCGGTCTGGGACCGGTAGTGCAGCAGGTCCAGGCCGGCGGGCACCTGCGCGTCGAACCTCTCCCAGTCCCACAGCTGGACGCGGCCACCGTGCCAGGCCATGTTCCAGGGGGTCCAGTCGCCGTGCCAGGCGCCGAACGCGACCTCGTCGCCGCCGTAGGTCTCGCCGATGCGCCCGACCGCGTCCGACAGCCGCTTCCGCTGGTCGGGATCGTCGATCGGCACGTCGGCGAAGCGGGCCCAGAACGCGCTCTCGGCCAGCGGGATCCGATGCGTCGCACCGGTCAGCTCCCGCATCGCGGCGACGGGGGCGCCGCGCCGCGACCGGAGTGACAGCGCGCCGGTCGGCAGGGGAGTGAGCACCAGCAGGTGCAGGTCGCGCCACTCGTCGTAGTGCAGGACGCGCGGCACCGCGAGGTGGTGGAAGGAGCGCGTGGCGAGGTGGCTCAGGGCGGAGGCCTCGCCCTCGATCAGGTCGCGGGCCATCGGGGTGTCGCCGACCTTCACGAACGCCAGCGGCTCGCCGCGCGGGGTCAGGACGTGCAGGATCGGTTTGCGGTTGGCGCGTTCGGAGCCGAGCCCGACGCTGAGGACGACCCGCCGTCCCAGCAGCTCGCCGAGACGGTTCTCGATCGACTCGCCCGCACCGGTCACGAGCAGCCGGTCGCGCAGCACCCGGTCGGCCAGCCCCGCGCGTACCGCCGTCGCGGTCAGCGCGCGCGTGACGCGCTGCCGTGCACCCAGGTCATGGCTGTAGCGGCGCAGCGCCGACGCCGCGGCGGCCGGCTGCCCGGCGGGCAGCAGCAGCCGCGGGTGTTCGGCATTGGGCAGGAACACGAACTCGCGCACGGCTCCGGGCGTGCGTCCGGTGCCGACGTCGGCATCGGGCCAGAGCCGGGCGACCGCGTCGGCCCATGCCGTCGACCGTCCATCGCCTGGGTGGGCGTTCACGCGTCCGCCTCTCGCCGGGCACGCCACATCAGCGCGACCGCGATCATGACCGTGTACAGGGGGACCTCCACCAGGTCGTAGATGAAGAGGAACAGGCCGAACGCCAGCAGCACGCAACAGCCGGCGACACCGTACGCCGATCGCTCACGCCAGTGCCGGGCGAACCGGATGAGGAAGAAGACGCCGAACGCCACGGTGCCGACGACGCCGTTGGCGAACAGGAGAAGCCAGAAATGGCCCTGGGTGCCCAGCGGCGGAGCGCCACAGGCCTTGCAACCAGGCCGGTCGCCCCCGGTCAGGGAGCTGAGGTTGCCCTGCACCGCTCGCGTCGTGCCGAAGCCGACGATCGGCGAGCCGGTCAGTGAGCTGCGCACGCTCTGCTCGGCGAGGAGCGCACGGCGGTTGTTGCTGTGGGGGTTCTGGATCCGTGCCTCGATCATGCCGGGCAGCGGCGAGACGAGGAAGACGAGCGAGCCGACGGCGACGCCGGCCACCACGAGCCGCAGCGCGCGCCGGCCGCCCCGGGCGACCATCTTGAGCCCGGCGAAGCCGATGATCACCCCGAGTGCGATCCACAGACCACGGTCGAGGGAGTAGACCACCGGCCACAGGGAGGCGAGCAGCACGAGGACACCGGCGATGCGCCGACGGCGCTCGGCCCGCCAGATCCAGGTGATGACGAAGAACGGCAGGAAGAAGGCGTACGCGGCGCCCCAGGTGTTGGCGTAGGCGAACGGCGCCATCGGCCGTGCCTGTTCGTACCCCAGGATCGTCGCGACGTCGGCGGTCTTGGGGTGGATCGCGTCGAGCAGGAAGGTGTTCTTCGTGTGGAGCAGCAGCTCGAGAGGCGAGGTCAGGTGCAGGTGCGGGGCGAACGTGCCGAGCAGGCCGCCCGCGGTCGTGACGATGAACATGTAGCCGAGCAGCCGCCCCACCCGGTCGGCGGGCAGCTCCTCGTCGCTGAGGTTCGCGATGTAAGCCAAGACGATCGTCGAGGCGGCGTACCAGGCGATGCGCCAGGCGAACGGCAGCAGTCGTCCCATGCTCCCGCCGGGGACGGCGCCGGGTGCGTTCGCCCACAGCACTCCGGCGCCGAGGACCACCCAGCCGAAGAACAGCAGCCAGGCGCCGAAGCCGCGGGGGACGAGCAGCCGGGAGCGCCGCTTGTAGAGGTAGACCGCCATCGGCACGCTCATGATCAGGAAGATCAGCATGCCCAGGCCGAGCAGCCACCAGACGGGGAAGCCGAGGAAGATCACGGCCAGCGGCCAGCCGGGCCGGGGACGCCAGACGGCCGGCCGCGCCATCACCCGTGCCGGGACGACCCTCGTTGTGCCCACCCTGACGCCCTGTCCTCGTGTCGCCTGCGGAAATCAGAGACTAACCCGCAGCCGCCGGTGCTCAGCGCCTTACCTTGAACTCCGGCGACCTGCCCAGTGCCTTGAAGGCGCGCAACGCGTCCGGCGTCGCGTCGACGCTCGTGTCGCCGCCGTCCGGCATGTTCACCGCGTGGGTCGTGTTGTAGTACGCCAGCGCCTTGATCCGCGGGAAGTTCGCGAACTCCTTCGCGATGTTGCGGTAGAAGTCCGGCTTGCGCCCAGGGTTGCCCGGGGTCTCCAGGACGGCCCATTCCGAGAGCATGAGCGGCTTGTCCGGAAAGTATTTCTCCGAGTAGTCATAGAAGCCGGGGAAGCCCAGGCTCTGCTGCGCGGCGGCCACCTTGTTCACCAGGCTCGGGTAGTCCTTGATGTTGGACTTGGCGAACGGGTCGAAGCCGACCCAGTCGACGTACTTGTCGCCGGGGTACAGGTCCTTGAACCACGGCTTGACCATGTAGCCGCTGTAGCCCATGTAGACCATCGTGAAGAGGATGTTGCGCGCTCCGTCGGCCCGGAACTCCGACACGACGTGCTGGAACATCGCGCGGTAGTCGGCGGCGGTCCTGCCCGAGGCCGGTGCGGTCTTGACCTCTTCCTCCGGCTCGTGGTGGATGACCAGCCAGAACTTCTTCGTGAAGTGCGTCTTCAGATACGCGGCCTCGCGCGCGATCTGCGCGTCGGCGGCGCCCTGGGCGACCTGCTTCCACGTCTTTCCGACGTCGGGCTTCCAGTTGAGGACGAGCATGCGGTGCTTGCCGGCCTCACGGGTGAGCCCGATCTCGCTCGCGGACGGGAAGAGCTGGGAGCCTGAGTGGTAACCGTGGTAGATGTCCACGGACCGGCCGGTCTTCCCCTCGAAGTCGCGGACGGCCGCGGCCGGGTCCTGACGCGCACCGATCACCGGGGTGACGCCCCACCACGCGCCGCAGGAGGGCACGAGCTTCGCCGAGACGGTGCACTTCTTCGGTGCCGCGCTGCCCGGCGGATCGTCACCGGCCGCCTCGTCTCCGTCGGCGCCGGCGGCGCACGCCGCGAGGGGTGCCGCCAGCACCACGGCCAGAAAGGCGCGCGCAGCGGTCCCGGGCATACGTCTGTCCATGGCAGCGCACTATAACGACCCCTGCCTGCGAGAGTGGCGGAAGCCGCTTAACGGATATATGAGACCAGAAGGTGATCTATCGACCGATTGAAACCGTTAGATTGCTTGCGCACGCTAAACAGCTCCCTCGGCGGCCTCCCCCGCTCGGCCGGGTGAGGGCGCGCGGAAACAGGAGAGCCACGTGCGCCTTCGCACTTTCATCGCAGGTGGGGCCGGACTGCTGCTGGCAGCCGGTCTCGTCACCACGACGGCCGACCCGCCCGCACACGCGGCCGGTCAGCCCAACAAGATCGTCAGCCCGAACCCGGTCGACTTCACGCCCAACCTCGTCGACGGTGACGTTCAGTCGGTCGTGCAGATCGGCGACCGCATCTTCATCGGCGGCAACTTCACCCAGGTGGAGGCGGCGGGCTCGTCGACGGTCGTCGAGCGGGACCGGATTCTCGCGTTCAACGCGACCACCGGCGCGATCGACGACTCCTTCAAGCCGTCCGTCGACGGTGAGGTGACCGCGCTGCTGCCAGCGGCCGACGGCAAGTCGGTCTATCTCGGCGGCCTGTTCACCCACATCGACGGCGTCGCGCACAAGGTCCTGGCGCGGCTCGACGCGAGCACGGGCCAGCCGGTCGCCGGTTTCACGCCCAACGTCGACGCGCGGGTCAAGGACCTGCGTCTGGCGGGCGGACGGCTGTGGGTCGGCGGCAACTTCGACCTCGTGGACGGGGTGGCCCAGAACGCCCTGGCCACGCTGAACCCCGACACCGGACGGCGCGACGCCTTCCAGAGCCTGCCGTTCGCCGGGACGCAGAACGGCGGGACCACGCTCGTCTACAAGATGGACGTCACCCCCGACGGTTCCAAGCTGATGGCGGTCGGCAACTTCACCACGGTCGGCGGCCAGTCACGGCCGCAGATCGTCATGCTGAACCTCACCGGCTCGACGGCGCAGCTGGCCGACTGGCAGACGAGCCGGTACGCCGCCGACTGCTCGGTGTCCTTCGACTCCTACATGCGCGACGTCGACGTCTCACCGGACGGGAAGTTCTTCGTCGTCTCCACCACCGGCGCGGCCGGCGGCACGTCCAAGCCGTGCGACACGCAGTCGCGCTGGGAGACGGCGGCCACCGGTACGAACCTGCAGCCCACCTGGACGACCTACACCGGCGGCGACACGACGTACGCGGTCGAGGTCACCGAGTCCGCGGTGTACATCGGCGGCCACTTCCGCTGGTCCAACAACCCGTTCGGCTCGGACTCGCCGGGACAGGGCGCCGTGGAGCGCTCCGGCATCGCCGCGCTCGACCCGGCCAACGGCATGCCGTTCCAGTGGAACCCGGGACGGACCCGCGGGGTCGGCGTCTTCGATCTGCTGGCCACCCCGCAGGGGCTGTGGATGGCCAGCGACACCGACGAGACCGGCGGCGAGACCCACCAGAAGATCGCCATGTTCCCGACGGCCGGAGGTGAGGCACTGCCCGCGCAGTACACGGGCACGCTGCCCGGCAACGTCTACTCGGGCGGCACGGCCACGGTGAACTCCCTGTCGCACCGCTCCTTCGACGGCACCGCCGCGGGCCCCGCCGCGACCGATGACACGGGCGGGATCGACTGGCGCACCATCCGGGGCGCCTTCATGATCAACAATGACCTGTACACCGGAGCGTCGGACGGCAGCCTGTCCCGGCGGACCTTCGACGGCCACACGTTCGGGACGGCGACGGCGGTCGACGGGGCCGACGCGCTGGTCAGCGAGACCGACTGGCACAACCAGGTCCCGTCCATCAAGGGCATGTTCTACGCGGACGGCCGCCTGTATTACACGCGGGGCACCTCGTCCCTGTACTACCGCGGTTTCAACCCCGAGAGCGGGGTCGTCGCGGCGCTGGAGATCACCGCGAGCGGCAACCTGACGGGTGTCGACTGGAGCACGGTCGGCGGCATGTTCACCGCCGGCGGCAAGCTGTACTACGTCAGCACCTCCGACGGGAAGCTGCGGAGCCTGGACTTCACCGGTGGCGTGCCGTCGGGCACACCCGCGGTCGTGGACGACGGTGACTGGCGCGGCCAGGGCGTGTTCCTGTACGCGGGCGTCCCCAACACCCCGCCGGTCGCGGCGTTCACCGCCGACTGCACCCACCTGGCCTGTGGCTTCGACGGCTCCGGCTCGACGGACGCGGACGGGTCCGTCACGTCCTACGCCTGGGACTTCGGCGACGGTTCGACGGGCACGGGCGCCACGCCGCAGCACACGTACGCCGCGGCGGGCACCTACACCGTCAAGCTGACCGTCACCGACGACCGGGGCGGCGCCGGCACCGCGTCCCAGCAGGTGCACACGAACGCGGCGAACATCGACTACGTGGGCACGGACGTGTACAACGCCAACTCCACGAACGCGACCGTGACGGTTCCGGCGGCGGTGCAGGCCGGGGACGGGCTGTTGCTGACGCTCACGTCCAACGACTCGACCAAGGCCATCACGCCGCCTGCCGGGTGGCAGCAGGTCGGCACCCAGACGGTGGGCACGGCCGTGTCGACCATCTGGCAGCGCGTCGCGGTGGCGGGCGACGCCGGGCACACGGTGTCGGTGGGCCTCAGCGACTACGCCAAGGTCAACCTGCGCGTCCTCGCCTACCGGGGCACCCGCCTCACGGCGCCGGTGGCGACCGCCACCAAGACGGGCGACCCGGCCACCACGACGTCGCACACCTCGCCGACGGCGACGGTCGCGACGGCGGGCAGCTGGGTGGTGACGTACTGGTCGGACAAGTCGTCGACGACCGGCGCGTGGAACGCCCCGAACGGCGTGACCGCACGAGGGACCTCGATCGGCAGCGGCAGCGGGCGGGTCACCTCGCTGGTCGCCGACAGCGGCGGGACGGTCTCCACCGGGACGTACGGCGGCCTGACGGCCACCACGGACGCGGCGAGCCGCGCCCTGACGTGGACGATCGTGTTGGCGCCGAACCAGTGACGCGCAACCAGTGACGCGATAGCGGAAGGGGCCGGGCGGCGGAGAACTCCACCGCCCGGCCCCTTCCGCTGAGCCGTGCGGCGACCCGGAACGCCCGTGGCCGGACGTGCCACGAGGTTGCCCGGCCGGCGGGTACGCGCGGGTGGCGGAGGGCCGAGGGGTCCTCGGACCCGGACGGCCGCCGGGCGGAGCGCTCCTGACAGAACGACGCCGCCGGACCGAGGTCCGGCGGCGTCGTGGTGTTCGGATCCGCCAGAGGCGGAGGAACGGGCTACGCGAGCGGGAACATCCCGACGCGGCCGTGGTGCTCGTGGCCGAGCTCGTCGGTGTCGCTGCCCACGTACAGACCGCCGGAGGTGGCGACGAGGGTCTCGACGCCATGACCGCGGGTGCGGGTCGGGTTCCAGGACAGGGCCTTGCCGCCGGTCGGGTTCAGCGCGGCGATGCCCGGACGGGAGACGGCACCGGGGCCGGCGCTGTCGTGGCCCTGCGGGTTGTCCTGCCAGCGCTGGTGGCCACCGACGTAGACGGCCTTGCCGGTCACCGAGACGGACAGCAGGGTGTCACCGCCGGTGTAGTTCACCCAGGTCGGGTTCTGGCCCGCGCCGGTCTTGCTGCTCTCCCAGCGGGCCGCGGAGTCACACAGCTGGGTCGTGCCGTGCGGGGCGCCGGTCGTGACGACCACGAAGTACGACCCGTCCGGTGCGAAGTCGATGCCGCGCATGTAGGTGTCGAAGGAGGAGCTGCACGGGGTGGCGTACCGCTCGGTCGCCCAGGTGCTCAGCTTCGGCGTGCCGGTGGTGTTGATCATCGCGATCTGGTAGCGGCGCGAGCCCGCGACCTTGGTGAAGGTGCCGTCGATGACCAGCTTCGTGTCGGCCGGGTCGACCGCCAGCTTGTAGATCTTGAGCGCGCCCTGGCGCGGAGTGGTGACCGAGAGGTTCAGCGCGGCGTCGGCCTTGCCGGTCGTGGCGTCCACGCGGGCGAGAGGCGCGTGGGTCTTGCCGGCGACGGTGGTGAACTCACCGCCGATGTAGACGTGGCTGCCGCGGCGGATCATCGCGAAGATGAGCCCGTGGCCGATGCGCGCGTTGAAGCCCGTGACGGCCTTGCCGTCCGCGACGTTCAGCTTCGTCAGGCTGCCCAGGCCCACGCCGTTGGTGTTCGTGAACGAACCGGCGACGTAGACGCTGCCCGAGGTGCCCGGCTGCAGCGCATAGACGGTGCCGTCGACCTTCGGGACGAACTTGGTGTCGACCTTCCCGGTCTTGGAGTCGAAGGAGAAGATGTTGTGCCGCGCGATGTTCGTGGTCGACCCGGCGTTCTGGACGTGCTCGAAGTTGCCCGCGACAACGACCTTCGTCCCGACGACCGCGATGGCGCGCACCGTACCGTCGGTGACGTTCGGCGTCGTGTTGACCGGGTTCGCCGAGACGACCGCGCTCTGCGCGATGTCGGCGTCGGCCGCAGGCGCGACGGCCCCCGCGGTGACGGCTGCGGCGGCTATGACGGCTGAGGCCGCACTGAGCACGCGTCGGCGCATGGCTTGCTCCCAATTTTCTTCACCCGTGAACCGAGCTTGTCTATCACAGCCCGTTGACGAGATTTTGCGTGAGGGGATCGATCGAGACCTCATTGTTGTCCGTGATCAACGTTCTTGCTGTGAAAGATGGGGAAACGAGAGCGGCCGGGTCCGGCCGAACGTCTACGGGCGGGCGACCGGGTCGTGACGCGTGTCCTCGGCGGCCGGGCGGAATGCGGGAAGCGGGCGCAGGCCGTGCGCGGCGCGGATCAGCATCCATGCCACCCCGGCCCCGGCGGCGACCGCGGCCAGCGTCCAGACCATCGTGACGTTGCCGATGCCGAACATCTTCAGCGCGGATGCCAGCAGCACGAACGCCAGGATCCGCCGGATCAGCCCGCCGGGCGCGCGGGCCGAGATCAGGGAACCGATGATCACACCGGGAATGGACCCGGCCAGCAGCGCGGTCGTGACCTCCAGCTGGAAGTCGCCGAACAGAATGTGCCCGAGCGCGGCGGCCCACACCAGCGGCACGGCCTGGAACAGGTCCGTGCCGACGAGCTGGTTCGCCTTGAGCGCGGGATACAGCGCCAGCAGCGTCACGATGATGAGCGACCCCGAGCCGACCGAGGTCATGCCGACGCTCAGGCCGCCGATGATCCCGACCAGGACCGTGGGCACGGGCCGTACGGTGATGACCGGCAGGGCCGTCGAGGCGGGCGATCCCGGCTCGGCCGTACGCCGGTCGGTACGGCGTGAGGCCCGGTCCTTCATGGCCATGTAGCCCCGGATGGCGAGTCCCGCGGCGGCCAGCAGGAGGGCCACTCCCATGGCCTTGGAGATGACGTCCTGAACCTCGCTGCCGTCGCCCAGCGCGCGGGCGAGCAGGACGCCGCAGAACGCGGACGGCACCGATCCGACGCAGAGCCAGCCGACCAGGCGAAGGTTGACGGTGCCGTGACGCAGGTGCACGAGGCTGCCGACCGGTTTCATGATCGCGGCGGCGACGAGGTCGCTCGAGACCGCGGCCAGCGGTGGCACACCGAAGAACACGGTGAGCATCGGGGTCATCAGGGCACCGCCGCCCATACCGGTCAGGCCGACGATGATCGAGACCAGCAGCGCACCCGCCGCCATCGTGTAATCAAAGTGCATCTGTATGTCCTACCGGCAAACTGGGCAAACTGCACCAAGCATACCCTTCGGCGGACAGGCGGTCCCTACCGTCGCGGACCGGGCCAGAGCCTCCTGCGGTCAGCCGATGCGGATCCAGCCGCCCTCGGCGAGGTAGTCGAAGACGCGCGCGACGGCCTCCTCGGGGGACATCCGCGACGTGTCGAGCGTCAGCTCCGCGTCCACAGGAGCCTCGTACGGGTCGGAGATGCCGGTGAACTCCGGGATGAGGCCCGCT
>DASQPY010000443.1:0-3365 GCA_035643735.1 Actinoallomurus sp.
AGGCGCTGTCCTCCACCAGGCTCGGGGCCACCGCCAGCTGGACCATTACCGGCCGCTCGGTCGGGTTGATCACCAGGCGCGCGACCAACACCGGCAAGTTCTCCGTCTATGTCGACGGCGTGTACGCCGCCACCATCGACACCAAGTCGTCCTCCAGCCTCTATCGGCAGATCCAGTGGACGAAGACGTGGAGCACCAGCGGCCGCCACACCATCAAGATCAGGGTCGCCGCCACGTCAGGACGACCCACCGTCGCTATCGACGGCCTCGCGTACATCGGCTGAGTATCAAGTAAGAACGGCAGGCGTTTTGGGAGCCGCGGCCCTCGGCCTTGGATCTGTCCCGGTGACGGTCCACCGGGAGGCCGTGGCTGCGGCTCCCGGCGCGCAAAGCCGTCAGGCCGCCGCGGCCGAGCCGAAGCCAGTTAGCGAGGTGCCGCCGGTAGGCACGCCGCGTGTGGTGGGATCCGCACGAGATCAGCCAGGCGAACGCGAGCCGCTCGAACGGCTGGCGACAGACGGTTGGCGCGGTCGACGCCGTCGGCAGGAGGTGCTTCTGTCGGTTTGACGACGGAAGGAATCCGTCCGCCCAACGGTCGACTGAGACTAAATGAGACTAGGAAGCATCTCGGGCCGATACCCGTGGGATACCGGCCCGGCATCATGCCTGCTCAGCGTGGCGGAGGATAGGAGATTCGAACTCCTGAGGGGTTGCCCCCAACACGCTTTCCAAGCGTGCGCCCTAGGCCACTAGGCGAATCCTCCGCCGAGAAGCCTACCGGTTTCCGGGCAGGGGCCGTACATCGATGACCGCGTCGATCGGCAGGGGGCCGTAGATGTGGGGGAACACATCGTCCCCCACGGGCTCGTCACGTACGTCCAGCCCCTGCGGGTCGATGACGAGGAGAACCAGGTCGTCGAGATCGGCGTAGAACGCGCGCTGGACCGTACGTGCCTGTTCCTCATCCCGCGAGGCGTGGATGAAGCCGACCTCGGCGAGGGTCTGGCCTCGGGTCGACACCTCGTACGGCCCACCGGCGTGCCGGGCGGCGTCCCATTCGTGGCGTTCGGCGATGTGGAAGATCTTCATTCACGCGCCTCCGGATCTCGTTCGAACGGAGGAGAGCGTACGGGCCGAAGACGTGCTCGCGATGCCATAGACTCATTCGAGACCCCTCGCATGGCGTCATCCTGTGAACCTCCCCAGGGCCGGAAGGCAGCAAGGATAAGCAGGCTCTGTCGGGTGTGCGGGGGGTCCTTTGCTTCTGATGAGGACGGACCCCGATGAGTCTGGCTCTGTATAGAAAGTACCGGCCAGCGACGTTCGCCGAGCTCAAGGGGCAGGAACACGTCGCCGAGCCGCTTCAGCAGGCGTTGCGCAACGGACGCATCAACCACGCGTACCTGTTCAGCGGGCCGCGGGGATGCGGGAAGACCTCGAGTGCGCGGATCCTCGCGCGTTCGCTCAACTGTGAGCAGGGACCGACGCCCGAGCCGTGTGGCAAGTGTGAGTCGTGTCTCGCCCTCGGGCCGAGCGGCTCCGGGCACATCGACGTCATCGAGATCGACGCCGCGTCGCACGGTGGTGTGGACGACGCCCGCGACCTGCGCGAGCGTGCCTTCTTCGCCCCGGTGGCGGCGCGCTACAAGATCTACATCATCGACGAGGCGCACATGGTGACCCGTGAAGGGTTCAACGCGCTGCTGAAGCTCGTCGAGGAGCCGCCGGCCCACCTGAAGTTCATCTTCGCGACGACGGAGCCGGAGAAGGTCATCGGGACGATTCGGTCCCGTACGCACCACTATCCCTTCCGCCTCATCCCACCCGGCACGCTGCGCGAGCTGCTCGAGGACATCCTGCAGAAGGAGAACGTGCCGTACGAGCCCGCCGCGATCCCGCTGGTCGTACGGGCCGGAGCCGGGTCCGCCCGGGATTCGGAGTCGATCCTCGACCAGCTCCTCGCGGGTTCCGGCGAGGAGGGCATCACGTACGCCCGCGCGGTTTCGCTGCTGGGCTACACCGACGCGACCCTGCTCGACGAGGTGGTGGACGCGGTCGCGGCGCGCGACGGCGGCGCGGTGTTCGCGGCCATCGACCGGGTGATGGAGGGCGGCCAGGACCCGAGGAGGTTCGCGGCCGACCTGCTCGAACGCTTCCGCGACCTGGTGATCCTGTCCAACGTGCCCGACTCGGGTACGACGGGCCTGCTCGACGTGCCACCGGACGAGCTGGAGCGCATGCAGGCGCAGGCGTCCCGGCTGGGCCTGGGCGAGCTGACGCGCGCCGCCGACCTGCTGCACACGGGGCTCACCGAGATGCGCGGCGCGACCGCGCCGAGGCTGCTGCTCGAACTCATCTGCGCCCGGATCCTGCTGCCCGGCGCGTACGACGACGAATCGTCGCTGCTCGCCCGCCTGGACCGGCTCGAACGCCGCTTCGCCATCGGCGAGGGCGCCCCCGCGGCCGCGATGCCACCGGTACGCCGCCCGCAACCCCCGACACCGGCCGACGAACACCGCGCACCCGGCCCCGGCCACACAACCCGCTCAGACTCCCACCGCGAACCAACCGCGAACCAACCCCCGCCCGCCCAGGGGGGCGACCCCACTTCCATTGTCCAGCGAGGGCAGAGGCGAGGGGAAGATGAGCGCGGGGCTGTGGATAACTCTGCGGTCGCGGGCTCGGCGGCGGCTTCCTCGCAGGCCGCATCCCCGACGGCACCGGCTTCGTCGTCCGGGGACCGGTCCGCTGCGGCTCCATCCTCCACGGCGAACGACGCGCCGCCCCACGTGGCAGAGCGCCCCAACGCGACCCCCGCGAACACGACACCTCGGGCGCCGGACGAGGTCGACTGGCCGACTCCCCACCAGCCTGGGCGACCGCCGTCATCTCGACCCGACCCGAACCCGGACCCGAGGGCGGCCACGCAGCATTCCGCCGCGGACGAACCCGGCGAGACGCCGCACGAGACCGCGCACGCGACACCGGGTGCGGTCGACGTCGGTGCCATCCGAGGCATGTGGGTCGACATCCTCGAAGCGGTGAAGCAGCGCAGCAAGGTCGCCTGGATCGTCCTCATGGAAGGCGTGGAAGTCGCCTCCCTGGAGGGCAACGTTCTCACCCTGGCCTTCGCCAACGAGGGGAAGCGCCGCGGCTTCACGACCGGCGGCAAGGAGGTCATGCTCCGCGAGGCGCTCAAGGAGATCCTCGGCGTCGACTGGCGCATCGACGCGATCCTCGACAACGGTTCCGGTCAGGGGGGCCGGCCGAGCCCGCCTCCGCCGGAGCCCGGAGGATGGGGTTCGTCCGCACCTCCCGCTCCACGTGAGCCCAGGGAGACCCGAGAGACGAGGGAGGCCGTAAAG
>DASQPY010000444.1:0-4773 GCA_035643735.1 Actinoallomurus sp.
ACGTGCTCCTGTTCAGGCGTTTCGGTGGTCATAGCGGTGGGGAAACACCCGGTCCCATTCCGAACCCGGAAGTTAAGCCCTCCAGCGCCGATGGTACTGCACCGGGGACGGTGTGGGAGAGTAGGACACCGCCGGACATAAACATATAAGAAAGAGGACACACAACCCCCCAAAAAGGGTTGTGTGTCCTCTTTCCACATTCACGGGCCCCCTTTCCCACCCAGGGAAAACGGGGCCCGTTCTTGTTCGGGGGCCTGAGTAACGCCCTAGCCGGCAGACGGCACTGGTCAACGGAGGCCGTGGACGGTCGTCGGCAGCCCCGGGGCCGACCGCCGCGCGACCAGGGATGGCTGACGTGCGGACAGCCGGGCCGGCAGCGTCAGCGGGGTATGGACGGGATGTCGGCAAACCCGGGTCGGGCCGTGGCGCGGCCCTGGCAGGGCATGCTGTGGCTGACGTGCGGGCAGGCGGCCGGCAGGGTCAGCGGGGGGCGTACATAATGATGGCGACCCCCAGAAGACAGCAGAGGGCGCCGAGTACGTCGTAGCGATCCGGGTGGAAACTGTCGACGGCCATTCCCCATACGAGGGAGCCGGCGACGAAGACCCCTCCATAGGCCGCGAGAATGCGCCCGAAGTGGGGGTCCGGCTGAAATGTGGCGACAAATCCATACGCCCCCAGCGCGGCAATGCCGGCGCCGATAAAGAGTGCTCCGCGGTGTTCGCGGAGGCCTTGCCAGATCAGCCACGCGCCACCGATCTCGGCGATAGCGGCCAGCAGGAAGAGGGCGGCTGAGCGCAAGGTGGTCATGGAGGCATTGTGGCGTCAGATGCCACCAGGACGACACAACATCCCGCTCCTAGGGGCCGTCCCTGCTACCGTTTACCATGTTGAACCTGGGAGACGGGCGGCCCGTCTCACCAGTGAATCCTCATCGTAGAACAGAGGTGCGCGGTGTCCGAGGCTGCCGACGAGGGCCGGAGCGAGCGCCTCATTGCGGTACGCGACAGCAAGGACCCCGAGGGCCCCAAGCTGTTCTTCAGCGTGAGCGCATGGCGCGACTTCCTCGACCGCATCAAGGCGGGCAAGCACGAGCTCCCCGAAGAGATGCGTGAGGAGCTCGACGAGCGTTTCGTGATCTGACATCTCCAACGCCTCAGGTGCGATGGCGTCCGGGCGGGAAGTCCTGCTCACAGACCACAAGACGGGCAGGATGGCCACGTCGGCGCCAATGCCGACGTGAATGACGCCGGCACCCACCCGCGACCTAAGAACGTGACCGTTCTGGATTCGGCGCACGCGGATGGCGGGCCCCGCAGCGGCATGGTGGCGCGGCCGGCGCGCAACTCCCGAGGCGAAGGACGTCAAGCGGCTCCCCGAATGGCAAGTAGGCGGGGCCTTACCTTGATCTGGCGTCGCACAGCCTGGCCGTATCCGGGCTAGGACACACACCCGTCGCCGCCGTTGAGGCACGACGCCACAGAATGGGGCTCTGCGGCACGTAGGCGAAGATCCAGCATGGCCCGTTTGCGGGCCGCCAGGCGGCGGTGTGTGGTCACCGTGGCGTACCGCGCCAGATGACGTGCGGACGGGCGGGCCGCGGGCGAGGGCTCGTAACCGTACGCCAGCAGCCGGTCGGTCATCACCGCCTCGCAGAGTTCGAGCTCCCAGCGCTCCAGCCGCCGTCTCCCGGAAGACCCGTCCACGTGCCACCGCTTCCACTCAGGCGTCCCGCGCGGTGTCACCATCGACGGCACGTACCCCTCACCGAGGAACGCGCACAGCCGCCGGAGCTCGCCCTCCGTATCGCTCGCCAGCCGCTCGTACTGGATCTCGATGTAGGCATCGGACGACAGCCTGGACGCGGCCGCCTGGCCCGCGTCGATGGCCTGGGTCCACGTGGCGATCGCGTGGTAGACGCCCATGCGCCACCACGGCGTGCGTTTCAGCTCGGCGACGCAGTCGCGTCCGTCCCTTACCAGATGCACGATCTGCGCGTCCGGGAACATCCGCAGCAGCACGTCGATGTGCTGCACATATCCCGGCCGCTTGTCCCCCCAGCGCGGCTTGCCCAGCCGTCGTGCGTACGCGCGCAGAGCTATCTCCAGCGCCGACCCCAGCGTTGGCGGGCCGGCGATGATCTCATCGGCGACCGAGCGGGGGTCCAGGCCGAGCCCGCTGAAACGCGTGCCGGCGCCGGCCACGATCCACTCGGCCAGGGCCTGCCGGTTCGAGAGCCGGCGCAGGTCCCCGTACGCGCCTCGGTGTTCGTACGCGTCGAGCAGGAGGCGGGTCTGCGGTGGAATCGCGATTCCGGGATGGGCGCGCAGCAAGAGGCGCAGCAGCGTCGTGCCCGACCGCGGGCAGCCGAGTACGAAGATCGGCCGATGCGTGGCCACGAGTGATCACCCCCTGACGGGCAATCCTCCTGGGCACGGAACCCGAGCGTACGGCCGTGGCGGCGCTTGGGTGTGTCCGGCCCAAACGCGACATAGCCGCGACCGGGAAAACCCGGTCGACCCGCCGGAAGCACTGCGGGCCAGGGTCCTTCGGCTGTGAGATCCGCTCTACGGCCACTCACCGCGCCCAGGTTCCGCATGCTGTTCTTTGGGCGATCGGTGTCCTTCCTTGGCAACGCGATGGCGCCGATCGCCCCGGCCTTCGCGGTGCTCGATCTGACCGGGTCCGCCGGCGCCCCCTGGGCATCGTGCCGGCCGCGCGGACCCTGCCCACGGTCGCCCTGCTGTTGATCGACGGGGTCTGGGCCGACCGGCTGCCGCGACACGTACTCCTCGTCGCCTTCTCCCTGGCCGCCGCGGTCACCCAGGCCGCCGCGGCGACGCTGGTGATCAGCGGTACCGCGCACCTCTGGCAGCCGGCAGTCCTGGAGGCGGTGAACGGGATGGCGGCGGCCTTCTTGGGCCCCCGCGTCCATCGGCGCGGTGCCGCAGACGATCGCGCCGCACCTCATCCAGCCCGCCGACGCGCTGCTGCGCCTCGCCATGAGCGTCGCCCGGGTTGTCGGTGCCGGGCTGGCCGGTGCGGCCGTGGCGGGCTTCGGAGCCGGTTGGGCCATCGCCTTCGACGCCGTCACCCTTCGTGGCCGCATTGGTGTTCTTCGGGGCGGCTAGCGCTCCCGCGGACCGGGCTCCCACAGGTGGGGGTTCTGCCGGCCGTCCTGCCGGTCCGTGACGTGCGCGGCCTGCCGCGCCACGTAACCGTGTGACCGCCCCCGGCGGCGAGCCGGAGGCGGCCGGTGGACTCAGCCGAGACGCTTGCGCGTCTGGCCGCGCAGACGGCGGCGCTGCGACGGGTCGAGCATGAGGTATCCGGCCGCGGGCACCCCCACGAGCAGGACGACGCCCAGCAGCTTGACCCAGCCGGGCAGCAGGATGAAGGCGATGAGTGCGGCGATGACCCCGACGATGACATATCCGGTGCGTCCCACGATCTTCTCCGTTCCGTGGACTCCGTATGGAGAACGAGCAGGCACGAGCCCGCTGTTCCTCAGACCACAAGATATATCGTGTTCTTGACGCCGTGGCTCACTCAGCCGGCGTGGTTCGGTCCGCTGCCGAGCTTGTCGAGTACCGCGGCGTGCAGCAGCCCGTTGGTGCAGACGACGCTGCCCCCATCGGCGCGCGGTACGCCCGACAGGTCGGTGAAGACACCGCCCGCCTCCTCGATGATGACCTGGACGGCCGCGACGTCCCACAACGAGACGTCGGGCTCGGCCGCGACGTCCACCACACCCTCGGCGACCATCACGTGGGACCAGAAGTCGCCGAACGCCCGGGTGCGCCAGACCGAGCGGGTGAGGTCGAGGAAGCCGTCGAGGCGTTCCTGTTCCTCCCAGCCGGTCAGGCTGGAGAAGGAGAACGACGCGTCCTGTAGGTCGGTGACGCCCGAGACCCGGCAGCGGGTGGCCTTGGCGAGGCTGCGCCCGGTCCAGGAGCCGCCGCCACGCGCCGCCCACCAGCGGCGGTTGAGGGCCGGCGCGGACACCAGCCCGACCACCGGGTCGTCGCCCTCCATCAGCGCGATCAGCGTCGCCCAGATGGGCACGCCGCGCATGTAGTTCTTCGTGGCGTCGATCGGGTCGATGACCCAGCAGCGGGGGCCGTAGCCGGTGCGGCCGAACTCCTCGCCGTGCACCGCGTCGCGCGGCCGGGCGCGCTTGAGCGTGTTGCGCAGCGTCTCCTCGACCCTGCGGTCCGCGTCGGTCACCGGCGTGAGGTCGGGTTTCGTCTCGACCGACAGGTCGAGTGAACGAAACCGGCGCGTGGCGACATCGTCGGCCGCGTCCGCCATGACATGTGCAAGGCGTAGGTCATCCGAATAGTCCGCCACGGCGTGCAACGCTATCGCGACAGAGGCGTGCACAGACAGACCAGCCCCGCTTACGCTCCAAGATCTTCTACAGCGCGTCCGGTAGGTGGGCGCGAGGCGGCCTACCGTGGCGCCGCCCTGATGAGCGGTTCCACCCGGTATGGGATTTGTGTCGACAGGACCACGCTCGTGTCGGTCCGCTGCACCGCCGGCGAGGTCAGCACCGTGGCGATGACCTCCTGCAGGTGGTCGGTGCTCCGTGCCGCGACGCGGCACAGCAGGTCCGAGCTGCCGCTGGTCCCGTGCACCTCCAGGACCTCAGGAAGCGTCCGGAGGTGGTCGACGGCCTCGGCCACGAGTCCCTGCGCGATCTGCAGGGACAGGAACGCCAGCACCGGGTAGCCGAGGCGCGCCGGGCGTACGGTCGGGCCGAAGTCGGCGATG
>DASQPY010000445.1:0-8510 GCA_035643735.1 Actinoallomurus sp.
GGGCGCCTGCGGCGGGACGATCGGGCGGGGCGTCGCGACCGGAGGCGTCGCCACCGGCGGCGCGGCGACGGGCGGCCGTGGCGGGGCGCTGCGCTTGGGCTCGGTATGTGGCCCGGACCGGCTCTCGGGCTGGATCTCGTCGAAGCCCGCCGCGATCACCGTCACGCGCACCTCGTCGCCGAGCGCGTCGTCGATGACCGCACCGAAGATGATGTTGGCGTCGGGCGCCGCCGCGTTGGACACGAGCTGCGCCGCCTCGTTGATCTCGAACAGGCCGAGATCGGACCCGCCGGAGATGGACAGCAGCACGCCGTGGGCGCCGTCGATGCTGGCCTCCAGCAGCGGGCTGGAGATCGCCATCTCGGCCGCCGCGACCGAGCGGTCGTCGCCACGGGCCGACCCGATGCCCATGAGGGCCGAACCGGCTCCGGACATGACCGACTTGACGTCGGCGAAGTCGAGGTTGATCAGACCCGGCGTGGTGATCAGGTCGGTGATGCCCTGAACACCGGAGAGCAGCACCTGGTCGGCCGCCTTGAAGGCGTCGAGCACGCTGACCTGGCGATCGGAGATCGACAGCAGCCGGTCGTTGGGGATGACGATGAGGGTGTCGACCTCGTCGCGCAGCGTCTCGATGCCGGCCTCGGCCTGCATGGCACGCCGCTTGCCCTCGAAGCTGAACGGACGGGTCACCACACCGATGGTGAGCGCGCCGAGCGAACGGGCGATGTTGGCCACCACGGGCGCGCCGCCCGTGCCGGTGCCACCACCCTCGCCGGCGGTCACGAAGACCATGTCGGCGCCCTTGAGCACCTCTTCGATCTCTTCGCGGTGATCCTCGGCGGCCTTACGGCCCACATCGGGGTTCGCCCCCGCGCCGAGCCCGCGGGTGAGCTCGCGGCCGACGTCGAGCTTGACGTCGGCATCACTCATGAGCAGCGCTTGGGCGTCGGTGTTGATCGCGATGAACTCGACACCCTTGAGGCCCTCTTCGATCATGCGGTTGACGGCATTGACACCGCCGCCGCCGATGCCGACGACCTTGATGACCGCTAGGTAATTCTGCGGTGCTGCCACAACGAGGGGCCCTTCCGCTCGCTCTGTCGTATGATCTTCGGCCGCCCGTACGGACGACCGTCACGTTTCTCTTACAGGGCCGGAACCCTCACCCTCAAGTTGAGACTTAGAGTTATGTCAACCTAAGGCTGATACGGACAGTAGGGGCGCACCACTGCAGGGTCAACTAACCCGGCCCCGAGCCGATCGGCGTGTCGCGCGACATCCCACTCATCCTGGTTTCATCGGTTGCCGCGCGCCGAACTCCCCCGTCACGCGGCCGCCCCAGTGTGGCGCGCCCGGGGGGTTCACCGCTACTCGGTGGTGACAACCTCGGGCGAACTCACGTCGATGGTCTTGATTCCGCGCCGCGGAGTCGTACTCAGCAGCCCGTGCAGCAACCGTAGCTTGTCCGGCGTGCGTTCCGGCGCACCCCACACGATGGCGATGCCCTCCTTGAGCCGCAACGTCACTGCCTCGGGAGACGCCGCCTCGAGGCTCGCGACCCGGTGGGACATCCACGGTGGCAGAGCCTGGATCACCGCGAGCCCGGCGCGCAGGGACGGATCCGACGGCACGGGATTCGCGACGGTGAGTGACGGAAGACCCCTCGGGCGCGCCGCGGATGTGAGTACCGTCACGCCGTACCGGTCGATCTGGAGAAAACGGTTGTCGTCCTGGACGGCGGCGATCGGCGTGCGCTCGCGTACCACGATGCGCACCGTGGCCGGCCAGCGGCGTTCGACGCGGGCGGTCTCGACCTCCTGGACCGCCTCCACCCGGTCGCGCACGGCTCCGGTGTCGAGCCTGATGAGAGGCTCACCGAGGCGCACGTCGGCGACGGCGAGCACCCGATCGCGCGGCACCAGGCGGTCCCCCACCACGTCGATGTGGCGGGCCACGAGCAGCCGCGAGCCCAGCAGGACCCACGCGGCGGTGCCGAGAACGCCCGTGACGAGCAACGCGACGAACAGCACCTTCCAGCGGCTGGAGCGGCGCGGGCCGACCGTGTCCTGCGCACCGTCGACGGAGGTGTCGGTGTCGTCGGTCACCCTGGGCCTCCTCCCTGCTCGGCCGCCCGTGAAGGGCATGGCCCCACGTGGGAGGCACCGACGTCTCGCCGGCGGGTCAGCCGCCGAGCAGGCCCAGGATCTTCGGCCCGAGCGTGGTCACGTCACCGGCCCCCATGGTGATGATGACGTCCCCGGGGGCGGCGATCGCCGCGACACGCCCGGCCACCGCGTTTCCGTCCGCCTCGTAGGTGACCCTGCCGTGCGGAACGGCCTTGGCGACCAGCTCGCCGGTGACGCCGGGGATCGGGTCCTCACGGGCCGGGAAGACGTCCATGACGACGACTTCGTCGGCCAGGCCGAGCGCGGCGCCGAACTCGGCCGCGAAGAACCTGGTCCGGCTGAACAGGTGCGGCTGGAACACCGCCACGATGCGGCCCCCGCCCAGCTCACCGACGTAGTCGCGGGTCGCCCTCAGGTCGGCGGCCAGCTCTGTGGGATGGTGGGCGTAGCTGTCGAAGACCTTCACGCCGGCGACCTCGCCCTTGGGCTCCAGGCGGCGCCGCGCGCCGGTGAAGCCGGCCAGGCCCTCGGCGACGGCGTCGGCGGGCACGCCCAGCTCGAGCGCGGTGGCGTACGCGGCGGTGGCGTTGAGCGCGTTGTGGCGCCCCGGCACCGACAGCTCCAGCGTCCGCTCGCCCACGGTGAAGCGGGAGCCGAGCCCGCGGGGGATGAAGCCCTCCGTGCGGTAGTCGGCGTCCACGGCCTCGCCGTAGGTGCGGACGGTCAGGCCGCGGCGGGTGCCCTGCTCGCCGAGCGCGCGCGCGACCGGGTCGTCCGCGCACACGACGAGCAGGCCGCCGGCCTGGATCCGCTCGACGAACCGGGCGAAGGTCTCCTTGACCATCGCGAAGTCCGCATAGTTGTCGAGATGGTCCGCCTCGATGTTGGTCACGATGGCCGCCTTCGGGGCGAACATCAGGAACGAGCCGTCGCTCTCGTCCGCCTCGGCGACGAACAGGTCGCCGGAGCCGTCCGCGGCGCCCAGGCCGGTGGTGACGAGCTGGCCGCCGATGCAGTACGACGGGTCGGCGCCCGCGTGCTGGAGCGCGACGGTCAGCATCGAGGTGGTCGTGGTCTTACCGTGCGTGCCGGCCACCGCGACCGACCGGCGGCCGTCCATCAGCGACGCGAGCGCGGCGGCCCGGTGGAGCACGAGCAGGCCGCGCTCGCGGGCGGCGGCCAGCTCCGGGTTGGTCTCGCGGATCGCGGTCGAGACGACGACCGTGGAGGCGTCCCCGACGTGCTCGGCCGCATGGCCGACGTACGTCGTGGCGCCCATCTCACGCAGGTCGGCCAGCAGCTCGGAGTCCTTCGCATCACTGCCGGACACCGGGATGCCGCGTGCCAGCATGATGCGGGCGATGCCCGACATGCCGGCTCCGCCGATGCCGACGAAGTGCACCCGCCCCAGCCGGCCGGCCGGTACGACCTCGACCGGTGTCACCAGACTCATGACCTCTCCCCCGCCCGCCGACGGCACGATGTGTTCACTCGCCCGCCGCCACGACCCGGGCGACCATCTTGGCGAGGGCGACGTCGGCGTCCCGGCGGCCCATGCGTGCCGCGGCCTCCGACATCTGGGCGACCTGCTCGGCGTCGGCGAGCACCGGCATCACGTTGCCGCGGATCCAGTCGGCGTTCAGCTCGGAGTCCTCGACGAGCAGGCCACCGTGCCCCTGGACGATCATCTCGGCGTTGAGCCGCTGCTCGCCGTTGCCGATCGGGAGCGGGACGTACGCCGCGGGCAGCCCGACGGCCGTCAGCTCGGCGCAGGTGAGCGCGCCCGCCCGGCACATCGCGAAGTCGGCCGCGGCGTAGGCCAGGTCCATCCGGTCGCAGTAGGGAAGCATGATGTAGGCCGGGTCGTCCGCGGTGACCTCGGGCTCGCTGGCGTTCTTGGGCCCGACGATGTGCAGGATCTGGATGCCGGCCGCGCGCAGCGAGGGCACGGCGGCGGTCAGGGCGCGGTTGAGGGACCGGGCTCCCTGAGACCCGCCGAAGACCAGCAGCGTGGGCAGGTCCGAGCGCAGTCCGAAGTGCGCCCGCGCCTTGTCGCCCATGCCGAGCCGGTCGAGCGTGGCGATCTCCCGGCGGAGCGGGATGCCGATGACCTCGGCGTTCGGCAGCGGCGTGTCGGGGACGGCCACCGCGACGTGCTCGGTGAACCGCGCGCCCAGGCGGTTGGCCAGGCCGGGCCGGGGGTTCGCCTCGTGCACGATGATCGGGACCTTGCGACGCCGGGCGGCGAGGTAGCCGGGAGTCGCGACGTAACCGCCGAAGCCGACCATCACGTCGGCCTGGGTACGGTCCAGGACGCTCGCCGCGGTGTTGATCGCGCCGGCCAGCCGGCCGGGCACGGTCAGCAGACGTGGCGTGAGCGTGCGTGGCAGCGGCACCGGCGGGATCATCGCCAGCTCGTACCCCCGCTGGGGCACGAGTCTGTTCTCCAGCCCACGCTCGGTACCCAGGCAGGTCACCTGCACGCCGGGATCCTCCCGGCGCAGTGCGTCGGCAAGGGCCAGGGCGGGCTCGATGTGTCCTGCGGTGCCACCCCCGGCCAGGACAACCCTCAAACTCGTGCTGCCGGTCATTGCTCGCTCAGCCACTCCTCACTCGCTCCGCGCGCTCACCCGGACGGTGCGTCCTCAGCGCTTCGCCAGGCCCAGCCAGCTTAGGGCCAGCACGGCCGGGCCGGGTCCCCGTGCCGCCAGGGCCTGACGGGCGCCGGGCTCACGTTTGGCGAACGACAACAGCATGCCCAAAACGATCAGCGTAGGGATCAATGCTGACCCACCGTACGACACCAATGGCAGAGGGATACCCGTAATGGGCAGGACGCCGATCACCGCGCCGATGTTGACGATGGCCTGAACCGCCAGCCAGGCGGTCGCCCCGGCCGCCGCGAGCTGCATGAACGGATCTTTGACCCGCCGCGCGATCCGCAGCCCGGCGTAGGCGAGCAGCCCGAAGAGACCCAGGACGACGAGAGTGCCGATCAGGCCGAGCTCCTCGCCGATGATGGCGAAGATGAAGTCGGTCTCGGGGTGGGGCAGGTAGTTCCACTTGGCGCGGCCCTCGCCCAGGCCGGTGCCGAACCAGCCGCCCGAGGCGATCGCGTACAGGCCCTGGATGCCCTGGTAGTTGATGTCGAGCTGGTTGCCCGACTGGTCGAGGAAGCCGGTCAGCCGCTGCATGCGGTACGGCTCGACCACGATGAGGATCGAGACGAGCACGCCGGTGACGCCCGCCATGCCGACGAAGAGGCGGCCCGGCGCCCCCACCACCCACAAGAGGGCCAGGAAGATCGTGAGGAGGACGAGGGTGGTGCCGAGGTCGCTGCCGAGCATCACGAGCAGGACGAGCACGCCCGCGCCGGGCAGCAGTGGGATCAGCAGCTGCCGCCACTCGGTGAGCTGGCGGAGCTTCTCCTTGCGGGCCAGCAGGTCAGCGCCCCAGAGGATCAGCGCGAGCTTGGCCGGCTCCGACGGCTGCAGCTGGAACGGGCCGCCGAAGCTGATCCAGCGCTGCGCGCCGTTCACGCTCTGTCCAAGGCCGGGGACCAGCGCCACCGCCAGGGCCAGCGCCGACAGCAGCATCAGCGGGTAGGCCAGCACGCGGAAGACCCTGGGCGGCATCCGCGCCGCCAGCCACATCAGCGGCAGGCCGATGGCCACCCACAGCGCCTGCTTCTCGAACAGGGTGAACGCCGACCCGGTGTACTGGTACTGGTGGATGCTGGAGGCCGACAGGACCATCACCATGCCGAGCGCGAGCAGCAGCATCGAGCAGCCGAGGATCAGGTAGTAGGAGGTCAGGGGCCGGTCGAGCAGTCCCCCGGGTCCCGAGAACCAGGCACGTGGCCCGGATCGCTCCTCGTCGTCATCATGCCCCCCGCTCGTGACCCGCTCACTCACCCGCGTACCCATCAGCTCACCCACTACCTCGCCTGCGTCACGACTCCCCGCCCACCGGTCTAGCGAGGCCCGGTGAGGCGTCTCACCGCGACGGCGAAGGCTTCACCGCGCGCCGGGTAACCGGCGAACATGTCGAACGAGGCCCCCACCGGCGCGAGCAGGACCGTGTCGCCCGGCCGTGCGAGGGCGGTCGCCGCGGCCACGACGCGGTCCATCGCCCCAGTGTCGGTGTCGGCGACATCGACCACCGGGACATTCGGCGCGTGTCGCGCAAGTGCCGTGGCGATCTGTGCGCGATCGCGGCCCATGAGGACCACTCCGCGCAGCCGATCGGCACAGGAGCGCACGAGGTCGTCGACGTCGGCGCCCTTCAGCAGGCCGCCGGCGATCCACACGATCGAGCGGTACGCGGCCAGCGACGCGGCGGCGGCGTGCGGGTTGGTGGCCTTGGAGTCGTTGACGTAGGCGATGTCGCGTTCGGTCGCGATCAGCTCGATGCGGTGCGGGTCGGGGGTGAACGCGCGCAACCCGTCGCGTACGGCCTCGGCCGGCACGCCGAACGCGCGGGCCAGCGCCGCCGCGGCGAGGGCGTTGGCCACGTTGTGCGGCGCGTACGGCCGGACATCGGTCAGCTCGGCCAGCTCGGCCGCCTCGCGCACCGGGTCGGCGGTGAAGGCCCGGTCGACCAGCAGGTCGTCCACGAGGCCCAGCTGCCCGGCGCGGGGGGAGCCGAGCGTGAAGCCGACGGAGCGTTCGGCCCGCTCGCCGAGCTTGGTGGACCACTCATCGTCCACGTTGACCACGGCGAGGGTGCCCGGCGCGAAGATCTTGGCCTTGTCGGCGGCGTACGCCTCCAGCGAGCCGTGCCAGTCGATGTGGTCGGGCGCGACGTTGAGCACGGTCGCCGCGTAGGGCCGTACGGTGCCGGACCAGTGCAGCTGGAAGCTGGACAGCTCCACCGCCAGCACGTCGTACGGCTCGGCGGGGCCGGTGCCGTCACCGGCCACGGCCTCGACGATCGGCGTGCCGACGTTGCCGACGGCGATCGTGCGGTTCCCGGCCGCGGCGAGCATGCAGGCCAGCATGCGCACGACGGTGGTCTTGCCGTCGGTGCCGGTGATCGCCAGCCACGGGGGGGCGTCGGGCCCGCGCAGGCGCCAGGCGAGCTCGACCTCCCCGATGATCTCTACGCCGGCCGAGGCCGCGGCGGCCAGAAGCGGGGCGTCGGGCCGCCAGCCCGGCGAGGTGACGACGAGCTCCGTGCCGTCCGGCAGCGTGTCACCGTCGCCGAGGCGCACCGTGACCCCGGGCAGGGCGATCTTGGCGCGCAGGGCATCGTCGTCACGCGCGTCGACGAGCGTGACGCGGGCTCCGCGTGCGGCCAGCACCTTCGCGGCCGCCTGCCCCGAGATGCCCGCACCCGCGACACAGACGGCGCGGCCACTCCACGCCGTTTCTCCTTCGATCGGATGCTGGGCCGTCAAGGGTTGGGCATCCATTCGATGTAGAAGAGAGCGAGCCCGGTCGCCACGCAGAGCGCCGATATCAGCCAGAACCGCACCACGATCGTGGTCTCCGCCCAGCCGGAGAGCTCGAAGTGGTGCTGGAGAGGCGCCATCTTGAACACCCGTCTTCGGGTCATCTTGAAGAAGCCGACCTGGATGATCACCGACAGGGTGATGATCACGGGCAGCCCGCCCAGCACGACGAACAGCATCTGGGTGCGCGTCATCACGGCCAGGCCGACGATCACGCCGCCGAGGCCGAGGGACCCGGTGTCGCCCATGAAGATCTTGGCCGGTGGGGCGTTCCACCACAGGAACCCGATCAGGGCGCCGAGCACGGCGGAGGCGACGACCGCGAGGTCGAGCGGGTCACGGACGGTGTAGCAGTTCGGGGCGAGCGCGACCTCGGTGCAGCTGTTGCGGAGCTGCCAGTTCCCGATCAGCACGTACGCGCCCAGGACCGAGCCGACCGCGCCGGCGGCCAGGCCGTCCAGGCCGTCGGTGAGGTTCACCGCGTTGGACGTACCGGCGATCATGACCAGCGCCCAGAACACGAACAGGTACGGGCCGATGGAGGGCCCGAAGTCGCGCAGGAAGGACAGGTGGGTGGTGGCCGGGGTGATGTCGTAGCCGTTGGGGAACCGCAGTGACATCAGCGCGAAGACCACGCCGATGATGATGATGCCGATCATCTTCGCGCCGCTGCGAAGGCCCAGGCTGCGCTGCTTGAAGACCTTGATGTAGTCGTCGACGAACCCGACGACGCCCAGGCCGGTCATGAGAAGCAGCACGAGCACGCCGGAGACCATCGGCCGCGTCGTCGTGGCCAGGTGCGCGATGGCGTACCCGACGAGCGCGGCCACGATGAACACCGTGCCGCCCATCGTGGGCGTGCCGCGTTTGCCGAGGTGCGCCTGCGGGCCCTCTTCGCGGATCATCTGCCCGTACCCGAGGCGCCGGAC
>DASQPY010000446.1:0-3581 GCA_035643735.1 Actinoallomurus sp.
ATCCCGAAGATCGTGGACTACTACCTGGCCCGCACCTCTCACGGCTCGACGTTGAGCGCGATCGTGCACGCCTGGGTGCTCGCCCGGTCCGACCGTCTCGCCTCCTGGAAGTTCTTCCTGAAGGCGCTGGACGGCGACGTGCACGACGTCCAGGGCGGGACGACGAGTGAGGGGATCCATCTCGGTGCCATGGCGGGCACCCTTGACCTCGCTCAACGCTGCTACACCGGGCTCGAAACACACGATGATGTTCTGCGCCTCGCTCCCGCTCTGCCGCCGGGCCTGCCCGATCTGAGGATGGAACTGCGGTACCGCGGCCACTGGGGTCTGCGGATCCACGTCAGTGCCGCAGGTGTTCAGATCGGCCTGCCCGCCTCGACGCAGCCGCCGATCCACGTCGCCGTGGCCGACGGGCCCCCGACCGTCCTGGCCGCGGGGCGGACGCTCTGGTTCGGATCGGGAGCCGAGGGCCAGTGAGCGTCACGGTGGGTGACCTGCGCCGCGCGGCCCTGCCCGCCGGTACGTTCGGCTCCCTCGCGGCGGGTGGGCTGTGCCGGGTCCTCGGCCTCACCGGTGCCGCCGACGTTCTCTGGATAGCGGCGACGGTGTTCGCTCTCGTCCCGGCTCTGTGGTGGATGTGCGCCGCACTGTGGCACCGCCGGCTCGGGGTCGACGCGATCGCGGTGCTCGCGCTGGTCGGCACACTCGTCGTCGGCGAGTATCTGGCGGGCGCCCTGATCGCCGTCATGCTGGCGACCGGTCGGTCGCTCGAGGAGTACGCGAGTCGCCGCGCCAGACGTGACCTGCGTGCCCTGCTGGAACGGACCCCGAAAGAGGCGCGTCGGTACGTCGAGGGAACCATCCGGCGCGTCCCGATCGAGGATCTCATGCGAGGAGACCGTATTCTCGTGCCGGCGGGAGCGGTCGTGCCGGTCGACGGGGTGGTCGAGCGCGGTGTGGCGGTCCTCGACGAGTCCGCTCTGACCGGTGAGGCCCTGCCCACCGAGTACACGGTGGGCAACGGTGTACGCAGCGGCACGGTCAACGCCGGACACCCGTTCGACCTCCGCGCGACCGGGAGCGCCGAGGAGAGCACCTATGCCGGAGTCGTACGCCTGGCCCGGGAGGCCCAGGCCGAGAGCGCCCCGGTCGTCCGCCTCGCCGACCGGTTCGCCGTGCTCTTCGTGCCGCTGACCCTGGCGGTGGCGGGCGGTGCGTGGCTGGCCTCCGGTAGCCTCCTGCGCGCGGTGGCGGTGCTCGTCGTCGCGACACCCTGTCCGCTCCTGCTGGCAGCGCCGGCCGCGATCGTCTCCGGGCTGTCGCGTACGGCCCGGCACGGCGTGGTCGTGAAAGGCGGTGCGGCTCTGGAGACGCTCGGCCGGGTCCGCACCCTCATCCTGGACAAGACCGGCACCCTGACCGTCGGCCGTCCCGAGGTGACCGACGTCGTCGCCGAACCCGGGGAAGAACCGGCCGAACTCCTCCGGCTGGCGGCCGCGGTCGACCAGATGTCCTCGCACGTGCTGGCGGAGGCCATGGTGCGGGCCGCCCATGACCGGGGGCTGCGGCTGCCCCGTCCGGAGAAGGTCCGCGAGGTCCCCGGTCGCGGCGCGGAGGGCCGGGTCGACGGCCGGAACGTCGTGATCGGAAAAGCCGTGTCCCCGAAGGGAGCCTGGGCGGAGGCGGTCCGCGCACGGGCGGCCCTGGACGGCGCGCTGACCGTCTGGGTGACCGTCGACGGCCGCTCACGAGGCGTCGTCCTGCTCCGCGACACCGTCCGCTCCGACGCCGCGCGTGCCCTGCGGCGCCTGCGGGCGGCGGGCATCCGGCGGGTCGTGATGCTGACCGGAGACCGCGCCGACGTGGCGGAAAGCGTGGCCACGGTGCTCGGGGTGGACCAGGTACTGGCCGAACGGCCACCGGAAGCGAAGGTGCGGACGGTCCGCGCGGAGAAGGACGTCACGGCGATGGTGGGGGACGGCGTCAACGACGCGCCGGCCCTGGCCGCCGCCGACGTCGGCATCGCCATGGGAGCGCGGGGCAGCGCGGCGTCCTCGCAGGCCGCCGACGTAGTGATCACCGCCGACCGGCTCGACCGGCTGGCCGACGCGATGGACGTGGCACACAGGGCGCGGCGGATCGCCGTGCAGAGCGCGGGCGCCGGCATGCTGCTCTCACTCACCGCGATGGCCGCGGCGGCGCTGGGCGCGATCCCTCCTGCCGCCGGCGCGTTGCTGCAGGAGGGGATCGACGCCGCCGTGATCCTCAACGCGCTGCGGGCCCTTCGCGAGGGCCGAGGGACCCGTACGGTGCTCGACATCGCCACGGACGCCATGTTGCGGCGCTTCGACCACGAGCACGCCCATCTGCGGCCCTCTCTGGAGGACATCCGCGTCATGGCGGACACCCTCGCCACGTCGCCCGAGACACTGCGCCGCCTCCACGAGGTGTACCGATTCCTCACCGAGGAGCTGATGCCGCACGAACGCGCCGAGGAATCTCGCCTCTACCCTGCCCTAGCACGGGCCCTGGGCGGATCCGAGGTGACCACGACCATGAGCCGGGCCCACGCCGAGATCGAACGCCTGGTCCACCGGCTCGGGCGCCACCTCGACCTCGCACGGGGCGGTTCCCTGCGGCCGGATCAGCTTGATGACCTGAGAGCGTGTCTGTACGGACTGCACGCCGTGCTGATCCTGCACTTCGCCCAGGAGGAAGAGGCGTACTTCTCCCTCTCCACCGCGACGGCGTCGTGACAGTGATGCCGAGCCGTGCCTCTCATGGATCGGCGGGTGACCTGCCGGCGGGATCGCCGCCGTGCCGGTAGGTCAGCTCGTCGACGACCGTGACGACACCGTCGACGTTCCGGACGGCGTCGGTGAGCACCCGGGCGGCGCAGCGATCCTCGACCTCCCCGCGGAGCGTCACGGTTCCATGGTCCACGTCCACGGTGAACCGCTCGGGAACCATCGCGAGCGCGGCTTCGATGATGTCGTACCGCACCTCACGGCGGATGTCCTCGGCCGGGCGCTCGTAGACGGCGAGCAGGTCGGACCTGGTGATGATGCCGATGAGCCGACCGCTGATCGCGTCGACCACCGGAAGCTGGTGAACCCGGTGCCGGAACATCGCGCGCGCCGCCTCCCGCGCCGACGTGGACCGGGTGACCGTCACGGCGGGCGAGCTCATCAGCTCCGTCGCGATCGTCCCGGCAGCCTTGGACGGACCGGTCCGACGACGGAACCGGCCGAAGAGACGGCTTCGGCCGCCCTGGTAGGTTTCCTTGGCAAGGACATCGTCTTCGGAGATCAGGCCGATCACATGGTCGCCGGCGTCGATGACGGGCAACGACGCGATGTGAAAACGGCGCATCGCATCGACGATCTCGCTGAACTCCGCGTTCTGGTGCACGGCGATCACACGATCGCTCATCACCTCCGCAACGGACACACCCACCGCCACACCTCCTCCGTTTCAGCGTCGCCATCGCTCATCGAGGCCACGAGAGGCGTTCGTCCAGGATCAAAGGGACGTTGGCCGGGACTGGACGGCTTCGCCTGCCGGGACCTTCGCCCCGGCCC
>DASQPY010000447.1:0-18941 GCA_035643735.1 Actinoallomurus sp.
CTGGTCGAGGCGTGGCTGAGCTCGTACCTGAACGACACCGGCGCCCC
This sequence comes from Actinoallomurus sp., assembly GCA_035643735.1. Lineage (GTDB taxonomy): Bacteria > Actinomycetota > Actinomycetes > Streptosporangiales > Streptosporangiaceae > Actinoallomurus. The sequence continues at coordinate 48 of DASQPY010000447.1, forward strand.
CGCCGACGACCTGGCCGAGGCGGTGGCGATCGAGCTGTGCGGGTCGCTGCCCCGCTATGAGTCCTCCGCGGAGCTGACCGCGACCGTGGAGGGACTGCTGGGCACGCACCCGCGTGTCACCGGGCGGCGGCTGCCGCTGCGGCTCGACGAGGTGCTGACCCGCACCCACCGGTTCCGCACCGAGCGGGTGCCCGCGTACCGGGCGTACCAGAAGCGGCGCGGTGAGCTGATCGCCGCGGAACGCTCACGGCTGCGGCTGACGGAGTACCGGCCCAAGGTGATGAGCGGGTTCGTCCGCAACGCGCTGCTGGACGAGGTGTACCTGCCGCTCATCGGCGACAACCTGGCCAAGCAGCTCGGTGCGTCCGGAGACGCCAAGCGCACCGACCAGATGGGCCTGCTGCTGCTCATCTCGCCGCCCGGGTACGGCAAGACCACTCTGATGGAGTACGTCGCGGGGCGGCTCGGCCTGATGTTCGTCAAGGTCAACGGTCCCGCGCTCGGCCAGTCGGTCACCTCGCTCGACCCGGCGGAGGCGCCGAACGCCACCGCGCGCCAGGAGGTCGAGAAGATCTCCTTCGCGCTGGAGATGGGCAACAACGTGCTGCTCTACCTCGACGACATCCAGCACACCTCACCCGAGCTGCTGCAACGGTTCATCTCGCTGTGCGACGCGCAGCGCCGGATGGAGGGCGTCTGGCAGGACCGCACCCGCACGTACGACCTGCGCGGCAAGCGGTTCGCGGTCTGCATGGCGGGCAACCCGTTCACCGAGTCGGGGCAGCGGTTCCGCATCCCGGACATGCTGGCCAACCGCGCCGACGTGTGGAACCTCGGTGACGTGCTGTCCGGCCGCGAGGAGCTGTTCGCGCTCAGCTACGTGGAGAACGCGCTGACCTCCAACCCGGTGCTCGCGCCGCTGTCCACCCGGGACCGCGCCGACGTCGAGCTGCTCGTACGGCTGGCGCGGGGCGACACGACCGTTCTGCCGGACCGGCTCGACCACCCGTACTCCGCGACCGAGCTGCAGCAGATCCTGGCCGTGCTGCGCCGGCTGCTGCGGGTACAGCAGGTGGTGCTGGCCTGCAACCAGGCCTACATCGCCTCGGCCGCGCGAAGCGACGCGTCACGGACCGAGCCGCCGTTCCAGCTCCAGGGGTCGTACCGGAACATGAACAAGCTCGCCGAGCGGATCGTGCCGGTGATGAACGAGGCCGAGCTCGAGGCCGTCATCGACGACCACTACCTGGGGGAGGCGCAGACCCTCGCCTCCGGGGCCGAGGCCAACCTGCTCAAACTGGCCGAGCTGCGCGGCACGCTGACCGCCGAGCAGAGTGCGCGGTGGGCGGAGGTGAAGGCGGCGTTCCTGCGCTCGCAGGCCCTGGGCGGCGACGAGGACGACCCGATGAGCCGCGCGGTCGGCGCCCTGGGCCTGCTCGCCGACCGCGTGGCCGGCGTGGAGACCGCCATCACCCGCGCACAAATCCCTTAAGGCCCCGCGGCGAAGGCCTACCACGTTCCCGAGTCGGTCCTGCTCGCCGTCTCGTACCTGGAGACTGGACCGCGGTCTGGTACCTGGGCCAGCGCGCGTGGTTCTACGACCCGGCCTCGGCGCCGGTCTCGGTCCCCGTGAGCACGTGATGGTCAGAGGCAAGACGGCCTACTACCAGATCCAGATCGGCCACCGGGTGGGCTACGTCAGGACCTCGGACGTGTCCCTGCGCACCAGGTGAGCGACCCGGGCCGTCCCCACGAGGCCTTCGCCTCCGGCCGCTGACGACCGCCTCACCGTCGACGGTGAGGCGGTCGTCCACCGGGCGCGGGGGGTCAGCCCGCCGGGATGCCGTTGGCCGGGGCCTGCGGCTGGGGTGTCGTGTACGGCTGGATCGCGCCGGTGCCGTCGTCGGTGGTCAGCGGCGTGCCGCTCAGCACGATGGTGTTGCCGGAGATCTTGCCGACCTGGGCGCCCGCGTACCCGGCGTGGGAGTCCTTGGAGTACGCGAACGGCACCAGCCCGGCACCGGTGAAGCCGCCCTTCTCGACGGCGTCGACCAGGGACTTGCGGGTGGGGTTGCGTCCGGCGGCCTTCAGTGCCTGGACGAACGTGTAGGCCGCCGCCATCCCGTACGTGACGTTGCCGTCGAAGGGCAGCTTCGGGATGTAGGTGTCGTGGATCTTCTTGAACAGCTGGGTCCAGCTGTTGGAGGTGTCGCCCGCAGGAGACGCGTACGAGTCGGTGATGATCCCCTGGATCAGCGGGTTGCCCTCGATCTTGGTCCCGCCCTCCTTGGCGAAGTTCTCCAGCAGTCCGCTGAGCGTGGTGGGGTCGGAGCCGACGTTGCTGACGGCCAGCTGCGGCTTGAAATTGAGCTTCAGCGACGCCAGCCGGAAAAGCGCGGTGAACGCCGGAATGGTGAACAGCACCACGACGTCGGCCTTCGACGCCGCGATCGCCTGCACCTGCGGGCTCACATCGGTGTTGGTCGGCTGGTAGGACTCACGCTTGACGACCTGGTCCTTCGGCACGTACATGTCCAGGCCCTTGACGCCATCCTGGCCGAAGTCGTCGTTCTGGTAGAAGTAGGCGATCTTCTTGCCGGCGAAGTTCTGCTTGAGGTACTGCCCGAGGATCTTCCCCTCGCGGATGTAGTCGGTCTGCCAGCCGAAGGTGTACGGGTGCTTGGCGGCCTGGTCCCAGCATCCGCATCCGGAGGCCACGAACAGGTCGGGTACGCGCTGGGCGTTGAGGTAGTCCACGACCTTGGTGTGCGTCGGGGTGCCGAGGCCGTTGAAGATCGCGAAGACCTTGTCCTGCAGCACCAGCCGGTGCACGACGTCCACGGTCGTGGTGGGGTTGTAGACGTCGTCGACGTACTTGTAGACGATCTTGCGGCCGTTGATCCCGCCGTTGGCGTTGACGTAGTCGAAGTACGCCTTCGACGCGGGGGAGATCTCGCTGTACCCGGGGGCTGCGGGTCCGGTCAGCGGCTGGTGGCTGCCGATCGTGACCGTGGTGGCGGTGATGCCCGGGGCGGAGGCCTTGTTCTTGTCGCCTCCGGTGTCGTTGCCACCGGAACCGCACCCCGCGACCACAAGGGTCATCGCGGCCAGACCGGCGATCATGCGTTTGATCATCAGTTGTGCGACGTGGAGACCCCGGCCTTGCGGTCGGGGAGGAAACGCCGCTCCCTCCTCAGAGTGTCGGTGGTGGTGGTTAGCGTGCGGGCATGCGGTTCCGGCTCCAGCCCACGCTGGGGAGGAACGTGCGGGCCAAGGCCGGGCTCAACCGATCCATCCACGCGGCCGGTTGGGGACAGTTGGTGACCCGGCTGGAGCACAAGGCACCGGGCCGGGTTGAGCGGGTCGATCCCGCGTACACGTCGCAGATCTGTCATGCCTGCGGGCATCGCGCTGCGGAGAGCCGTGAGAGCCAAGCGGCTTTTCGCTGTCGCGCCTGCGGGCACGTCGATCATGCGGGTGTGAACGCGGCCAAGAACATCGCCGTCGGACGGACGGTGACTGCGCGGGGAGCCCTCCAGCCGTCGGGCGGGGCCGTGAACCGCGAACCTCAACCTGTTCTCTCCTCCGGGTAGGGATCGGGTTGGAAAATCTCCCGCCTTCAGGCGGGGGAGGACGTCAATCGGTTCTCCTAGCGTGGGCCAGAATCGGTCCGAGAAGGGTTCGCAGTCCCCCTTGCACGCCTGCGGGGAAGACGAGCATGACGACGACGAGGACGAGTCCGTAGATCGCGAGTGGCAGGTTGGACTCGACGTTGTGTGACAGGTGGGCGGACTGCGCGACGTCGCTGGCCCAGGACGGCACCAGCACGAGGATCAGTGAGCCCCAGATCGCGCCCGCCAGGCTGCCCAGCCCGCCGAGGATGATCGCGCTGACGAGCTGGAGCGACAGGGTGATGGTGAACGCGCCGGGCGCCGCCAGTGTGGTGACGAACGCGAGCAGCCCGCCGCCGAGACCGCCGCAGGCGGCGGCCACCACGAAGGCGAGCACCTGTGTGCGCGCGACGTGGATCCCGGCGAGGGACGCGGCGATCTCGTCGTCGCGTACGGCGCGGAGCGTACGTCCGAAGCGGCTACGGGTGAGGTTGGCCAGCAGGAACATCGTGATGACCGCGGCGCCGCAGGCGATCCATGCCTGCCAGCGTTCGAGGGGGAACGTCTCGCCCAGGCTGAGCGGCGGCGGGGAGGGCATCACGGACAGGCCGTTCTGCGCGCCGAAGTGCTTGGTGAGCGGGCCGTACGAGGCCAGCTCGGGCAGCCCCACCGCGAGCGCGAGCGTGGCGCCCGCCAGGTAGGGCCCGCGGAGCCGGGCCGCCGCGGCCCCGACGAACAGGCCGGCCGCGGCCGACACGAGGGCCGAGGCGAACAGCGCGGCGGCGAGCGGCCAGTGCCAGCCGTTGATCAGCAGCGCCGTCGTGTACGCACCGATCGCCATGAACGCACCCTGGCCGAGCGAGATCTGCCCGCTCAGCCCGGTCAGTACGGTGAGCCCGACGGCGGCGCAGGCGAAGTAGGCCGCCTGGGCCATCTGCAGGTCCCGGTACGGGCCCAGCACGTTCGTCAGCACGTACAGCGCGAGCGCGGCGATCGCGGCCAGCGCCGCGTGGCGGACGAGTGTGGGCCGCAGCACGGCCGGGAGAGGTCTGCCCATGACGGCACGCTCCTGCACGACGCTCCTCTCAGACCCGCCGTCCGGCCCGGCTCGCGAACAGGCCGGCCGGGCGGATCATGAGTATGGTGATCAGCGCCGCGAAGGCGCCGAGGGTGACGACGTCGGAGCTGATGTAGCCCGACACGTAGCTGAGCGCGCAGCCCAGGACGACGCCGCCGGCGATCGCACCCGCCGGGCTGTCCAGACCGCCGATGACGGCGGCGGTGAAGCCGAAGACCAGCACGGAGTCGAACTGGTTCGGCCCGACGAACACCGACGGCGCGATGAGCACTCCGGCCAGCGAGCCGACCACTGCCGCCAGCGCCCATCCCAGCGTCAGCATCCGTCCCACACGTACGCCGAGGAGCCGCGCGACCTCGGGCGCGAACGCCGCCGCCCGCATCTTCAGGCCGACGTCGGTACGGCGGAACAGGAGCAGGAGGGCGATGGCGATCACGGCGACGGCGCCGATGACGAACAGGTCGGAGGGGGAGAGCAGGAGATCGCGGGTGAACCCCCTGATGGTGAACGCCGGGGGATACGAGTGCGGGGTGCCGCCCCAGATCATCCCCGCGGCCGCCTGCAACAGGATCAGCAGCCCGAGCGTGGTGATCACCGCGTTGAGCGGAGGCCCGCCCTCGACCCGCCTGATCAGCAGTCGCTCGACCACGGCGCCGAGCACCAGGCCCGACGCGAGGGCGACGGCGAGGGCCAGCCAGTACGACCCGCCGTGCCGCACCACGGTCCAGGCCAGGAACGTGGTGAACATCAGCATGCCGCCCTGGGCGAAGTTGACGATCCGGGTGGCGCGCCAGATCAGCACGAGCGCCAGCGCCACGGCGGAGAACACCATGCCGTCCGTGATTCCGGCCAGGGTCAGGTTGACGAAGCGCAGCATCTCAGAACCCCAGGTAGGCGTGGCGGAGCTGGTCGTCGCCGGCGAGCAGCCGGGCGTCTTTGTCGATGGCGATCGTGCCGAGGTTGAGGACGATGGCCCGGTCGGCGATGGACAGGGCGCTCCGCGCGTTCTGCTCGACCAGCAGCACGGTCAGCCCCCTCTCGTCCCGCATGCGGCGCAGCACGGCCATGATCTGAGCGACGAGCCGTGGTGCCAGGCCGAGTGAGGGTTCGTCGAGGAGCAGCAGCCGGGGGTTGCTCATCAGGGCGCGCCCGATGGCGAGCATCTGGCGCTCTCCGCCGGACAGGGTCGTGGCCTGGCGCCGGGCGCGTTCCCGCAGCGGCGGGAACAGCTCGTACACGTCATCGAGCGACCATCGCGGACCGTCGTCGGCGCTCCGCGCCGCCGCCCGACGGATGAGGCCGCCGAGCCGCAGGTTCTCCTCGACGGTGAGCTCGACGATCACCCCGCGGCCTTCGGGGACGTGGGCCAGGCCCGCGCGGACGATGTCCTCCACCGGCGTGCGGTCGATGTCGCGGCCGTCCAGGACGAGCCGTCCCGAGCGGGGACGGAGCAGCCCGCTGAGGGTACGGAGAAGAGTGGTCTTGCCCGCTCCGTTGGCGCCGAGGACCGCCGTGACGCTTCCCCGCGGCACCGAGAGCGACACCTCGCGGAGCGCGCGGACCGCACCGTAGGTCACGGTGAGGTCCTTCACCTCGAGCATGTTCGCGGTCGCGTCCATCTCACTCATTCGCTCAGGGGGTTCGGCTCGGGGACATCGCCTGATCCGCGTTCCGCCTCTGCGGCGACCTCCTCGCCCAGATAGGCGTCGATCACCGCCGGGTCGTCGCGGATGTCGGCCGGTGTGCCGCGGGCGATGACCTTGCCGAAATCGAGCACGATCACTTCGTCGCAGATCTCCATCACCAGGTCCATGTGGTGTTCCACGAGAACGACCGACCGCCGGAGACGCCGGATGAGCCCGGCGAGCTCGTCGATCTCCTCGACGGACAGACCCGCCGCGGGTTCGTCCAGCAGCACCAGATCCGGATCGCAGGCGAGCGCGCGGGCCAGGGCGACCCGTTTCTGGACCCCGTAGGAAAGTTCGTCCGGCAGCCGGTCGGCGATGTCGTCCGGCGCACCCACCTCGGCCAGCTTCTCGAGCGCGCACTCGCGCAGCGCTGCCTCGTCCCGGTCGGCGCGTGGCAGGGCGAACAACGAGGAGAGGAACCCCGCCTTCGCCCGTGATGACGCGCCGACCATGACGTTCTCGGCGACGGTCAGTCCGGGGAAGAGGCCGAGCCCTTGGAGCGTACGGCCGATGCCCAGTCCGGCCAGGTCATGCGCCCGGTGCCGGCGCAGTCGCGTGCCGTTGCGCCGCAGCTCACCCTCGTTGGGCCGTACGAAGCCGCAGACGACGTTGAACAGTGTCGTCTTGCCGGCGCCGTTCGGACCGATCACGCCGACGACGTGGTCCTGCGGGACCTCGAGCGAGACGTCATCCAGGGCGACCAGGCCGTCGAACCGGACCCGCACGCCGGACAGTTCCAGCGCGGCAGGCGCCATGACACATCACCTCGAAGTCAGCAACCATCCCCCGATGGACGTGTTCGGCCTGCAAGAGGCCATACCGACTGGTCGGTATCCGCAGAGAATAAACGCTTGTTCATGTGGGGACAAGGTGCTGTGCAGGTCGGGTTGCCGCGGGCCCCGTCCGTCGCCGGGACCCCAAGGTCCGTACCGGGACCCCCGCAGGGGAGGGCGTGGTGCCACATTCCCGGACCGGCACCCGGACGTGCGATATCGCACCGTGCCGGGGGGAGGGCGGCGTGCCGACAGGCGTCCCCCGCGTGCGGAGGCCGGCGCGACTGCCGTGGAATTCACCGTCGGTGTCACCGCCCTCCGTGGAGGCGCCTCTCGGAGTTCGAGTGGGCATTGTTCGCGGCGGATCGCGCGCGATCGCGGAGCACGACACGGCAACACCGCCGCGCGACACATCTTCCAGGTCCGTCCGCCGGAAAGGAAGGCCCGAAAGACGCCGGCCGTGGTCGCCGGAGGAACAGTTCGGTCACCGCCGAGGTCGACGGGATTTCGGCGCAGGTCCCAGTACGCGCACCGGATTCGCGGGAAGCGCGGGAAATGCTCGCCGATGACCGGGCCCCGGCCCGGGGGGCCAGGAAAGACCCCCGGCCCCCGGTCGTACGAAGGGGCGGGCTTCAACCCACCGGAGAGGCGAGCTTCGGGCTCGGCCCGTAGGCGTTGTCGCCCGGCTCCCCCTCCTTGGCGGCGAAGACGATCAGAATGATCCATCCGACCACCGGGATGAGGCCGATGAACAGCCACCATCCGGGTCGGCCGATGTCGTGCAGCCGCCGAACGCCCACGGCGAGACTCGGGATCAGCACCAGGAGTCCATAGACCCCGCCGATGTAGGTGCTCACCTTGAGCACCAGGCCGATGCCGTCCAAAATCAGGACGATGATGCCATTGAAGAGGGCGAACATCCAATATTCCATGCGCCGTGCCCGTCCGCTGAACCCGGCGTAGTTCTTGAGTACTGCCAAGTACCAGTTCATCGAGTTCCTCTCCCGGCCCGTCTGGGGCCTTGCCGCGAATCACAGAAGGCGAAGACAGCGTAAAGGGAGCTACCGGTCGATGGCCGGTGGATCGTAGTCTGATCCGCATTTGTTATGACGATCCACTTGGTGCCGGCTAATTGTCGCGATAAGAGCGGAATGGCGTGAATGATGCCTTGCGCGTGGTTTCAAACCATGCCGCGCCACGGAGGATCTCCTTGCCACCCCGGGCGTACTGTCGGGTGATGCCGATGGATGAGGGCGAGCGCGCGTTCAGAACGGCGGTCGGAGGGCTGACCCGGGCCGTCCGGCTGGCACAGCCGGACGAGAAGGCCGCCGCACGCCTGGCTCCTCTGCTCCAGGAGGTGGAGATCCTCGCGGCTCTCGGCCCCGACGCTCCTCTCGACAGGCTCATGGCGTCCGCCCATCGCGCGGTCCACGCCTACCGGCCCGTCTGCGTGGACGCCGACGCACCGGCGGAGCGGGGCGACGGGCCCGTGTTCATCGCCTGGTCGCGCCTCCACGAGACGCTGCACCGGATCGACAAGACCGGCCCCAGGACCGGGTGACCTCCGGCCACATGAGGTGACCTCCGGCCACATGACCGGCGGCGATCACGTAGCGGGGATCCGAAGTCGCCTTGGCCCGGCCGATCCGTGCGCGACGTGGCGAGGTCCAGCAGTGATGACGGACCGCTTACGGATCCCTGCCGAGAACCCGGGGTGACGAAGAAGAGACCTACGGTGATCCCATGACCACGTATCACCAGGTGAACGCGCCGTCCGCGCGGACGCGCTGATCGGCGGCGACGATGTCCACCAACGAGACCGGCACACGTGATCGGCACGAGGAGTACGGCTTTCCCGCGAAGCTGTGGCGCGCGGTGGAGCGCCGCCGCCCGCCCGGACTGGACCGGACGAAGGCGTGGCGGAGCCCGCTGCGCGGACCGTGGCTGACCTCGGTCTTCGGCCTCGTCCTGCTGATTCTGCTGCCCATCATGATCATTACTGGGCTGCTGTCGTACGCCGCGTACGCGCCCAGGTTCGGCCAGGCGTTCCCGGCCCACGTCGGCTGGCTGCGGCTGCCGTTCTTCGACTGGCCGACCCGGCCGGTCTGGCTGTACCGGCTCAACCAGGGCCTGCACGTCACCCTGGGGCTGGTCCTGGTGCCGATCGTGCTGGCCAAGCTGTGGTCCGTGGTGCCGAAACTGTTCGCCTGGCCACCGGCGCGTTCCCTCGCCCAGGTCATCGAGCGGTTGTCGCTGCTGCTGCTGGTCGGCGGCATCCTGTTCGAGATCGCCACCGGCGTGCTCAACATCCAGTACGACTACGTGTTCGGGTTCAACTTCTACACCGCGCACTTCTACGGAGCGTGGGTGTTCATCGGCGCGTTCGTCGTGCACGCGGGGATCAAACTGCCGCACCTGGTCCGGGCGTTGCGGTCCCGTCCGTTCCGCGAAGAGCTCCGTACGTCCCGCGGCGGCACCCGTCCCGAGCCCCCCGACGAGGAGGGTCTGGTCGCCGCCGACCCGGCTCCCGCGACGCTCAGCCGGCGCGGTGTCCTCACCCTCGTGGGCGGCGGCAGCGCGCTGATCGCGGTCCTGAGCGCGGGCGAGAGTCTCGGGGGAGCCGCCCGCCGGGTGGCGCTGCTGGCCCCGCGCGGCGGCTACCGGGAGACGGCGACCGACTTCCCGGTCAACCGCACCGCCGCCTCGGCGGCGATCAGGCCCGCCGACGTCGGCGCCGGCTGGCGGCTGGTGCTGGTGGCGGGCGAGCGAACGGTACAGCTCGACCGGGACCGGCTGCTGGCCATGCCGCAGCACACCGCCAGGCTGCCGATCGCCTGCGTCGAAGGCTGGTCGACCGTACAGACCTGGAGCGGCGTACGGCTGCGCGACCTCGCCGCCCTCACGGGCGTACCGCGCCCGGCCTCGGCGCATGTGCGCTCGCTGGAGCGCGGCGGAGCCTTCAGCCAGGCCACCCTGCAGCCGGGCCAGGTGACCGACCCCGACGCGCTGCTCGCGCTGCGGGTCAACGGCGCCGACCTGCCGCCCGACCACGGCTTTCCCGCGCGCGTCATCGTGCCCGCGCTGCCGGGCGTGCACAACACCAAGTGGGTACGTTCCATCGAGTTCCGGAGCGCCTGACATGCGCCACGCACTGACCGCCGTGAGGAATTTCTACGGGGCCAACCCCCTGCATCTGCTCGCCCTCATCGGCTGCTTCGCGCTGGCCGGGTACGCGGCCGCGCAGACACTCGCGAACCCGCAGTGGCCCGTGATGCTCGCCTGGTTCGCCGCCGCCGTCATCGGCCATGACCTGGTCGTGTTCCCCCTCTACGCCCTGGCCGACCGATCCTTCACCGGGGCGCTGCGAGCCGTGCGTCCTCGTGGAGCCACCGCGCCGCCCCTCGTCCCGGCGGTCAACCACATCCGGGTGCCCGCCCTGGGGACGGGGTTGCTGTTCCTGATCTTCTTCCCCGGGATCATCCAGCAGGGCCGGCAGACCTACCAGGCCGCGACCGGTCGTACCCAGGAGCCCTACCTGGGCCGCTGGCTCCTGCTGGTCGCCGCCATGTTCGCCATCAGCGCCGTCATCTACGCCGTCCGGCTCGGCCGCGCCCTGCACCGGCGCCGCGACCGGCGACCCGGCCCACGGAGGTGATTCCCATCGCACAACTTCAGGCGCCGCGACTCTCGCGACTGATTCCGCAGGCTCCCAGGCGACGGTGGCTCGCGGTCACGGTCTGGGCGTCGCTGATCGTCCTCATCTTCGCCTGGGGATACGTCCTGCGCCGGACCGGGCGCTCGCCGGAGGACACGCTGCCGCCTCTGCACGCGACCGCCCGGCTGCTGACCTGGCAGCTCCTGCCGGCGATCGGGCTGGCGGCCGTGATGATCGCCGTCGCCCCCGTGCTCGCGCGCCGGCTGCGATGGCGCCTCCTCGTGCTCACCGGCTGGGTGGCCGCGGCCGCGTGGGCCTGCGTACTGGCCCTCTCCGACGGCACGGCGGGACTCGTACGGCCGCTCACCGTCCCGGGCGAGTACCTCAGCGGCCTGAGCGCGGTCGGTGACCACCCGCTGCGCTGGCTCGCCACCTTCACCGAAAAGGCCCAGCAGTATCCGATCCACGTCAAGGGTCATCCGCCCGGCCCGATGCTGCTCCTGTGGGCGCTGGACGCGGCCGGGCTCCACGGGCCCGGGTGGGCCGCCGCCGTGATCATCGCCATCGGCAGCTCGGCCGCCGCGGCCATCGCCGTCACCGTACGGGCCCTGGCCGGGGAGGAACTCGCCCGGCGGGCGCTGCCGTTCCTGGCCCTGACGCCGCTGGCCGTATGGATCGCGACCACCATGGACGCCGTCTTCCTGGGCGCCGGAGCCTGGGCGACCGCGCTGCTCGCCCTCGCGGCCACCGCGCCGGAGTACCGCCGGCGGAGGGGACTCGCCTGTGCCGGCGCGGCCGGTCTGCTCCTCGGCGCCCTGCCCTACCTCAGTTACGGACTGCTGCCGCTGTTCGCGATACCGCTGGCCGTGGTGGTCGCGGCCCGGCCACGATGGTCCGTGGTCGCCGTCGCGATCGGCGCGATGGTGGTCGTTCCGGCGGCGTTCACGCTGGCCGGGTTCTGGTGGCCGGACGGGGTGGCCGCGACGCACCAGGCGTACCTGACCACCGGGGGATCGAGCCGCCGGCCCTACTTCTACTTCCTCGTCGGCGACTTCGCCGTCCTCGGCCTGCTCATCGGCCCCGCGGTCGCGCACGCCGCCCCGGACCTGGCCGGGGCGCTGCGCCGCGGCATCGGCCGTTCGCAGCCCGAGCGGGCTCGCGCGGTGGTCGCCCTCCTGGCCGCCGCCGCGCTCGTCGGAGCGGTGACGCTCGACCTGGCCGGCCTCACGCGAGGCGAGGTCGAACGCATCTGGGTCCCGTACGCGGCATGGCTGACCGTCGCGGTCGCCCTGCGCCCCGCACCCGGCCGGCGATGGCTCGCCGCGCAGGCCGCGACCGGCATTCTCGTGCAGGCCCTCATCCACTCGCCGTGGTGATGCCCCCGTGGTCTTCGCGTTCATGCGTCGCGCAGGTGGAGCAGGAGCCCGGCCGAGAGGAGCGCCGCGGCGGCCCAGGTGGCGAGCACGCCGAGGCCCGCCCACGGGCCGATGGGCAGGCCGCTCAGGTGGGTGGTGGCCTGGACCGTGAGCCCGGCGCTCATCGGCCCGACCTGCTCCAGGTGCCGCTGCCAGTCCGGATCCGAGACCGCGTGGATGACGATCGGGAACAGGTAGAGCAGGCCGAGGACGATGCCGATGGCGGTCGCGGGGTCCCGTACGGCGATCGCGGTGCCGAGGCTGAGCAGGGCGATCAGGACGAGGTAGAGGACCGAGCCCACGGTGGCGCGCAGTACGGATCCGTCTTCCAAGGAGGGATGCGGGCCGGGCAGGATGAGCCGCCCGGCCAGCAGGGACGCGAGTACGGAGATGGTCCCGGCGACCAGCACGATGCCGCTGAGAACCACGGCCTTGGCGGCCAGGACGATCGTCCGGCGCGGCATGGCGGTGAGCGTGATGCGGATCATGCCGGTGCTGTACTCGCCGCCGATCGCCAGCACGGCCAGGATCGCGACGACGGCCTGGCCGAGCTCGACACCGGAGAGACTGGTCCTGGCGGCGTCCACGGCGCAGCCCCCGGCAGGACACCGGGCGGCGGCGGTCACGGCCGCGCTCATCGCCACGGTCAGCGCGATGACGGCGAGCACGAGCCAGACCGTGCCCGGCGCGGTGCGCAGCTTCGTCCACTCCGCGTGCAGCGCGTAACGCATCCCCGCCGGTCTCATGCGTCCCTCCGGCGGAACAGCAGGACGGCCAGGCCCAGGGCGAGGGCGGCCCAGGCGCAGAGCACGGCGAAGCCGGCCCAGGGCGCCAGCGGAAAGTAGCCGTTCACCGGCGTGTAGACGTTGTCGACCTGGGAGTACTGCGGGGTGCTCTGCTGTACGGCGAAGGCGGACGCCGGCGTGATCCGCAGCAGCCACCGCGCGGCGCCGGTGGGCAGGCCGGTGATCGCGAGGAGGTACGGCAGGACGATCACCACGACGGCGGCGGTGACCGCGATGACGCCGCGCCGCACCACCATGCCGAGGGCGAGGGCGAGCACGGCGGCGACGGCCAGGAGCGCGGCGGTGCCCACCACCAGGCGTACTTCGGTGAACGTCGTCGTCGCGTGGACGTAGACGCCGTTGGCGCGCAGCACCCCCGGCCCGAAAACGACCACGACGGCGGCGCCGGCCAGCCCGGTCACGAACGTGACGGCGGCGATCACGACGGCCTTCGCCGCCAGGATCCGGCCGCGCCGCGGGCTGGCGGTCAGAGTCGTGCGGACCAGCCCGCGCCGGTATTCGGCGGTGATGAACATCGTGGCCACGACGACCATCGCGATCAGTCCGGCGAACGTGCCCACGAGCGTCTGGGTGATGGTGGTACCGAGGCCGGCCGCTCCGGGCACCGCGGGCGCGATGTCGCCGGATCCGGTGACGGTGAACCCGCCGGCCGTCTGCTGGAAGCCTCCGCGCTGGAGCGGAGACGCGTTGGAGAAGGCGCCGGTCTCGTCCCCGGTCCAGGTGGCCGCGGGCCAGGCGCCCTGGAGCGTCACGTGGTCGAGGGCGGCGGTGGCCTGACTGGGTCCGGAGACCTCCCCTGTGCTGAGGGGCTGGTTGATGACCTGCGTGTACTGCGGGGAGGTGGCGAACGGCCCGGCCTGGACGGTCGCCGGCAGCCCGGCGAGCCGGGCGGTGCCGACCCTAGCCCAGTGGGTGCCGTCGGATGACGCGTAGCCGGAGACGTCGTCGCCGGAGCGGGTCAGCCGCAGCCAGCGCGGCGAGGCCACGGAGACGCCGCCCGGCGGGCCGGCGGTGTCGTGGGTGTAGTCGTCCTGCATCCGTACGCCGTGGGCGCCGGTGACCATGATCGCCGCGTAGGCCGATCCCCGCCGGGTGCCGTCCTTGATGATGATCCCGGCCTTGGCCCATGGCACGAGGCCGGGGCGGGTGCCCTCGCCGGACGTGGGAAGCAGGCCGGTCAGCGAGGTCACCCGTACGGTGATGCCGCCGTCTCCGGCCAGCGGGCGCCGTACGAAGGTGAAGTTGTCCGTCACCTCCTGCCCGCCCGGCCCCACCGGAAGGGCGCAGACGGAGTCCGGGCCGTTCTGCCCGCAGGATCCTTGGCGCCCGGGGGACAGCCCCAGACCCATGATCACCCCCGCCGCGGCCACCATGCCGATGACCCAGCCGCGTACGGTATGGAACTTGGTCCACTCGGCGCGTACCAGCCGCGCGAAGCCGTCACGCCCGGTCCCCGTGTCCTCGCGCTCGACCGTGCTCGTGCCGGCGGTCATCGCGACGCCCCCGTCCCGGCGGCGGAGTGGAACTCCACCGCGTCCCGGGTGAGCTCCAGGTAGGCCTGCTCCAGCGTCGCCTGGTGCGCCGACACCTCCGAGAACGGGATGCGGCTCTCACCGAGCAGCGCCACGACCTTCTCGGCCGCGAGCCCGGTGATGGTCGCGGCACCGGGCCCGGTGGCGACCGTGGCGCCCGCCCGCGTCAGCACCGCCGAGGCCTCAGGCGGTGCCGTGGTGCGCAGCGTCACCCGGTCACCGGACGCCGTGGCCAGCAGCTCCGCCACTCCGGCATCGGCGATCACCCTGCCGCGGCCGACCACCACCAGATGATCCGCGGTGTCCTGCAACTCGCCCATGAGGTGGCTGGACACCAGGACCGCGCGGCCCTCGGTGGCGAGTGAGCGCAGCAGCCCGCGCATCCACACGATGCCCTCGGGATCCATGCCGTTGAACGGCTCGTCCATCATCAGCACCGGCGGGTCGCCCAGCAACGCGGCGGCGATCCCCAGCCGCTGCCGCATGCCCAGGGAGAAGCCCCCCGCGCGCCGCCGGGCCACCGTGCGCAGCCCGGCCCGCTCGATCACCGCGTCCACTCGCCGGTCGGTCAGGCCCTGGGAGCGGGCCAGCCACCGCAGGTGGTTGCGGGCGGTACGGCTCGGCTGGAGCGCGCCGGCGTCCAGCAGCGACCCGACCTGGCTCAGCGGGCGCCGCAGGCTCCGGTACGGCCGTCCGCCGACCAGCGCGCTGCCGGCGTCGGCCGCGTCCAGGCCCAGAATCACCCGCATCGTGGTGGACTTCCCGGCGCCGTTGGGGCCGACGAAGCCGGTGACCTGCCCCGGCCGGACGGTGAACGACATTCCGTCCAGCGCGACGGCCGCCCCGAATCGCTTGCGCAGGCCGTCGACGACAATCGTCGCATCGCTCATGTAATGGTCCTTTTTGCCGATGGATGACGCTACGAAGGTCGTTGTACGCCGGTGGCGGTGTCAGCACGGTGTCAGCGCCCGTGCCTCCTGCCGACACCGTGCCGACACCGGCGAGCTGGCATCGTTGGGCCGGTACGCCCCCGTGTGCGCAGGGCCGGCGGGAAGGACCGCGAATGAGAGTGCTGGTCGTCGAGGACTTCGAGATCCTCGCCCGGACGATCGGAACGGGGCTGCGCCGGGAGGGCATGGCGGTCGACGTGGTCCTCGACGGCGACGACGCGCTGGAGCACCTGGGCGTCACGCGCTACGACGTGGTGGTGCTGGACCGGGACGTGCCCGGGGTGCACGGCGACGAGGTCTGCCGCAGGATCGTCGCCGGCGGCTCCCAGAGCCGGGTGCTGATGCTGACGGCGGCCAGCACGGTCAGGGAGCGGGTGGACGGCCTGGGGCTGGGCGCCGACGACTATCTGCCGAAGCCGTTCGACTTCTCCGAGCTCGTGGCCCGCGTCCGCGCCCTGGGGCGCCGTCGCGCCGAGGCGCTGCCCCCGACGCTCGAATGCGGTGAGGTCACCCTCGACCCCGGCCGGCGGATCGCGACGCGTGCCGGACGGCGCCTCGAGCTCAGCCCGAAGGAGTTCGCCGTCCTGGAGTGCCTGCTCGCCTCCGCCGGCCGGGTGGTCTCCGCCGAGGAACTGCTCGAACGGGCCTGGGACGAGGCCGCCGACCCGTTCACCACGGCGGTCAAGACGACCATCCGCCGGCTGCGGGCCAAACTCGGCGACCCGCCGGTCATCCACACCGTCCGTGAGGGCGGATACCGGATCGGGGACATCTGATGCGGCGCGGGCGGGGGTTCCGCCTTCCCCACCTCACGCTGCGGATCCAGCTCACCCTGCTCTACGCGGGACCGTTCTTCCTCTCGGGCGCCGTCCTGCTCGCCATCACGATCCTGCAGACCAACGACACGGTCCCCGCCGGGCCCCAGTTCGGCGTACCCCATCCCGACCAGCCCGAGCCCCACGTCCACCGGGTCCTCGCCGCCTCCGCCATCGGCCTCGCCGTCATGGTCCTGCTCTCATTCGTTCTCGGGTGGCTGATCGCCGGCAGGTTCCTGCGCCCCCTGCGTGCGATCACGGCGACCGCACAGGACATCTCTGCCAGCAACCTGCACCGGCGGCTCAGGCTCGGCCGCCGTCACGACGAGTTCAAGGAGCTCGGGGAGACTCTCAACGACCTGTTCGGGCGGCTCGAGGCGTCCTTCGCGTCACAGCGGCACTTCGTCGCCAACGCCTCTCACGAGCTGCGCACCCCGCTCACCGCCGAGCGGGCCCTGCTCCAGGTGGCGCTCGCCGACGGGGACGCCACCGCGGAGGCGCTGCGGTCGGCCTGCGAGGAGGTGCTGGCCCTCGGTGCACAGCAGGAACGCCTCATCGAAGCGCTGCTCACGCTCGCGAGCAGCGAGCGGGGAGTCGAGCGCCGCGAACCCCTCGACCTCGCCGAGATCGCGGAGAACGTGGTCCTGGCACGCCGCCAGGAGGCCGCGCGCCGGGGCATCCAGGTCGGCACCCGTCTCACCCCGGCCGCGGCGGCCGGCGATGCGAGCCTGGTGGAGAGCCTGGTGGCGAACCTCGTGGACAACGCCCTTCGCCACAACGCGAGCGGGGGATGGGTCGAGATCGCGACCGCGATGACCGGCGGACAGGCCGGCATCTCCGTCGGCAACACCGGCCCGGTGATCCCGCCTGGCCAGGTCGAGCGCCTCTTTCAGCCGTTCCAGCAGCTCGGAGATCAGCGGGTCGGCCGTACCGGCGGGCACGGACTGGGCCTGGCCATCGTCCAGGCCATCGCCGGTGCCCATGGTGCCACGCTCACCGCGCGTGCTCGGCCCGGAGGCGGGCTCGACGTCGACGTGGTGTTCGGGCCTCCCCGCGCTACTCGGCCGGGGCCGGCTCAGCCGGACGAGCGTCCTCGGTGAACTCCATCTCCGGAGGCGCGACGCGGAAACCCCGGGTCAGGTACACGAGGTAGGCGATGCCCAGGCCGAGCCAGATCAGGCCGAGGGTCAGTGCCCTGCCGTCGAGGTGGATCAGCAGCCAGAGGTCCACCAGGGCGCCGATCGCCGGGACGACCACGTTGGGCAGGAGACGACCGCCCGAGCCGGGCCTGCGTCCGCGGACGAAGGTGGCGATGACGCTCAAATTGACGAAGGTGAAGGCCGTGAAGGCGCCGAAGTTGATGAAGGACGTCGAGGTCGCGACGTTGAGGCGGAGCGCGATGAGACCGACCATCCCGGTGAGCAGGATGTTGAAGGCCGGTGTGCGGAAGCGCGGGTGGACGTAGCCGAACAGTCCGCGCGGCAGGACCGAGTCGCGGCCCATCGCGAACAGCAGCCTCGACGTGCTGGCCTGCGCCGCGATCCCGGACGCGAACTGGGCCACCACCAGCCCGGCGAGGAAGATCGAGGAGAACAGGTCCCCGCCGATCGTCGTGGCGATCTCGAAGGCCGCCGAGCTGGAGTCCTTGAAAGCGCTCCCCGGGTGGGCGAGCTGGGTGGCGTAGGCGACCACGATGAAGATGGCGCCGCCGATCAGCGCGGTGAGCAGGATCGCGCGGGGCATCGTCCGCTTCGGGTCGACGGTCTCCTCCGTGAGCGTGGTGACCGCGTCGAAGCCGAGGAAGGAGTAGGCCGCGATCGCCGCCCCGTCGGAGATGCCGGACAGCGTCGTCCCGTGGTGGAAGAACGGTGTGCCCCCGGCGAGTGCGGACCCGCCGCCCACATGGACGACGTGGCGCAGCGACAGCAGGACGAAGATGGCGATCACCAGGATCTGGAAGACCATGAGCAGGTCGTTGACCCGTTCGGCGGTCTTGATGCCCAGCAGGTTCAGGACGGTGGTCACGACGATGTAGGCGAGGATCCAGGCCCAGAAGGGCACGCCGGGGAACTTCGCCTGCAGGTACGCGCCGCCGATGAGCCAGATGACCATGGGCAGGAAGAAGTAGTCGAGCAACGTGGCCCAGCCGACGAGGAACCCGACCCGGGAGTCGATCGCGCGCCGGACGTAGGTGTACGCCGAACCGGCGACGGGATGCGCGGCCGCCATCCGGCCGTAGCTGTAGGCGGTGAAGAGCATGGCCACGAGCGCGAGCAGGTACGCGGTCGGGACCACGCCGTCGGTGGTGGTCGCCACGACGCCGAAGGTGCCGAGGACGATCAGCGGGGTCATGTAGGCGAGGCCGAACAGGACGACGGACCTCAGTGTCAGGCTCCGCGTGAGCGTGCGGGGGGTCTCCATTGAACGGCTCCGTGAGACGGTGATGCGGGATGGGCGGGGGAGTGCCTCAGCGGGTCGCGGCCGGCGGCGCCGGACGGTCGGGATGCCATCGGCGGGGGTCGATCCGGCCCTCGTACAGGGGAAGCACGATCGGGGCGTCGGCCTCGGTGA
>DASQPY010000448.1:0-4321 GCA_035643735.1 Actinoallomurus sp.
GGTTGATAAGGGGTAGGTACCGGAGCATGGTTTTCGGATCGCCTCTGCATCCGCTGGTCGCTCACGCCGTCGTGGTGTGCGTTCCGCTGGCCGCGCTCAGCGCGATCTTGATGGCGTTCTGGCCCGCCGCGGCGCGGCGCCTGTGGCCGGCGGTGCTCTTCGTCGCCACGGTCGCACTGGTGGCCGTGCCGGTGACGACCGACAGCGGTGAGACCCTCGAAGGGCGCGTCGGAGAGAGCGCGATCGTCGAGGCTCACGCCAAGGCTGGTGAACAGGTGCTTCCGTTCGTCATCGTGCTGTGGCTGGCGGTCGCCGGCATCTGCGCCTCGGTCCAGTTCGCCGGGCGAGCCTCCCCGGCCCCGGCAGAACATGGCCTTCTTCGCGCTCGTTGCCGCCCAGCTCGGGGTCGCCGTCGGTTCCCGTTCTCGTTCCCGTTCCCGGGCGCGCGGGCTGATCGCGCGGCAGGATGTCGGCTCGTGTGTTGCGACTGGGACAGTTGCTCGCCGGTAAAGGTCCCCTGATCCAGCTTGCTCGACCCGGCGTCACCGTGACCGTGGCTGGCCGCAAGCTCGCGGTCGGTAGTCCCGACCCGCTGATGGACGGCATCTCCGGGCGGTCGGTCGTTCAAGCCACCGCGGTGGTGGCCGAACTCGAGCAAATGGAGCGTGCGGACGCCGCCCGTCTCCTGCGGGCCGGCCAGACCGACCCGGGTCTTTCGGGTGACCGTGGCGGGACCGAAGCCCCTGGCTGCGGGCCCCCGTGATCGGCAAGGTTGGGGAACCATAAAGGGGGCCCATCATGCGAACCAGGACTTATGGTCGCTGCATGCTCGGCGAGCCGGCGCACGACGTCACGTCGGTGATCTTCGGCGTAGACGTGATCGTCGACAGCGCCCAAGCCTGTGCGGCGGCATGGAGGACGGTGCTCGATTCGTTCCTGCGAATCTACTCAGCGGTCCACGAGACTCGATTCTGTCCCTTCACCGTTCCCGCGGACTATCTGCGCTACATGTGCGGAAAGCCGCGCTCGGCAGGTCTGAGGGACTTTCTCGCTTCACGAGACATCAGGTTGCCCTACGACGATCTCCGTGGCCTGTCCGCCAGTCAGGAAGAGTTCTTCCTCGGCGAAGTTCGCCGGCACGGCCTCAGGCCCTTCGCGTCGACGATCGCGGTCGCACGCGAGCTGCACAGGAACGGCGTCCATACGGCAGTGGTCTCCGTTCATCGCGACGGGACCGAAATGCTCAGACGGGCGGGGGTGGCAGAACTGTTCGATGTGGTGATGGACGGTCTGGACGCATCCGGTACAGCGTTGCCTGAATGCCCGAACGCACAGCTTTATCTGCAAGTCGCGCGACGACTGGGCGTATCGCCCGGGCACGCGGCGGTCATTGAGGCATCGGCGGCGGGCGTCGCGGCAGCACGCGCAGGCGGTTTCGGCGCTGTCGTGGGCGTCGACCGGGCGGGGACCGCCACGGCCCTCCGTGATCATGGAGCGAGCCCCGTGATCACGGATCTTGCGGAGCTGCGACTGAGCAGTGCGCCCGTCGCCTGAACGAGTACGCCCCATGGGACCCTGGTGCGTCGTCTACCAGGGGTTCGAGTCGGCCCAGGAGCGGTTGCGCGAGGCGATGTGCACGCTGGGAAACGGTTACTTCGCCACGCGAGGAGCGGCGCCCGAGGAGCGCGCCGGGGACGTGCACTATCCGGGCACCTATGTCGCGGGCTCCGGCGAGGCCTACCGTGGGTACGTCCTCTGGGACGAGCTGTTCGTCCTTCCCTTTCTCAGCCTGCGTTTCCCCCAGATCGTCCGGTCCCTGTTGCTGTACCGCTGGCGGCTGCCGGCGGCCCGGCGCGCGGCCCGACAGGCCGGTCACACCGGCGCGATGTATCCCCGGCAGAGTGGCATCCCACTCCTCGCCTTTCTGGCTCAGGAGGACGAAGCGCCGGTGCTCTGGTCGAGCCGGTCCCGGGCCTGTTCGAAGGCGTGGGCGTGCTCTCCCTCGTCCGTGGCGGTGTGGGAGAACATGCGGGCGGCGTCGGTGTCACCGGCCGTCGTGGCATGGCGGGCGAAGCCGGGGTACATCGTGGTGGATTCGTACCGCTCGCCGGTCATGGCCTTGGTCAGGTTGTCGCGTGTGCTGCCTACCTGTCCGGCGAGCTCCGCCTCTTCGGCGAAGTGCTCCTGGCGTTCCACGGCACCGCTGCCGTTGAACAGGCGTCCGACCTCCGGGTTGCCCTTCTTGGTGGCGCGTTCGCCCCACAGGTTGTACTTCGCGTACGCCTCCGCCTCGCCGTGCATGGCGGTGTCGAGGTTGGTCTTCGTTCGCTCCGCGTGGACCTTGGCCGAGCCTGCCGGCACCTGATGGGTGGTCGCCTGCGGCGCCGTGGGGACGGTCCCTCGTCCGGTCTGGACGACGCTCAGGGCGGTGCGGAACGCGGCCTCGTGCCGGCCCTCGTCGCGGGCTACCTCGGAGAAGCGGTCCGAGGCGTTGCTGTCACCGTCCTCGGCGGCCTGTCGGGCGAACCCTGGATACATCGTGTTGGCTTCGTAGTGTTCGCCGGAGATGGCGGCCCGAAGATTCGCCGCGTCGTCGCCGACCAGGCCGGCCATTGCCGCGCTTTCGGCGAAGTGCTCGTCCCGTTCGGTCGTGGCCGTCCGTTCGAACAGGTCGGCCACCGACGTCAGTCCCTCCCGGCGGGCCTGGTCGGCGTACAGCCGGTACGAGACGTTCGCGAAAGCCTCGCCCCGCATGGCCTTCGCCAGGTCGGCGCGCGTCTGCGGGCTCGGTGTACGGGTGACGACGTCAGCGCTCGCGCTGCCCATGCCGGCCGCGGCAAAAGCTCCGTAAAGCGGGATACTCAGTGCTGCCGTGACTGTGCTGCCCAGCAGGAACCGCATCGGCAGGCTCGTCATGGTGCCTCCTCGTTACGCCACGCCCGGCCTCGCGATCCCGGGCATCCTCCTCTGCTGTCACCTCCAACGCTGGGCCCGGTGATACATGAGGGGTAGGAGTCGCAGCTCCCGACCAGGGGGGACCAAAGGTCCGGCCTCAGATGACTTCCGTCCGCATGCGGGGCCCGGCCTGCCTGGCTGCTGTGTTCGGTGGATGTTCGCGCGTAGCCTGGGCGACCGGCGACGGTGAGGCCGCTGTCGTTCCGAGCGCGTTGCCGAGCCGCCGTCCTCTCTTGCGGCTGGTGGCTTTTTCGCTTCTCAGACGCCCAAGGAAAACAACCTCCCCATCCGGGCGGTATGGAGCGGCTCGTCTTATGGAACTGTTCAAGCGTCGCCGCTCGGAGCTCGCGAGTGATGGCGACCGGCTTCTCGAGCCTGATGGGGGTTTCAGGCGGTCGCCGGTCACTGTCATCGCTGGAAGCTCGCGGCGGCCGACCCGGGGGGTCAGCCGTCACCTTCGGCTGAGCCCCCGGGTCGGCGACCGAGAGGCCCCGCGTGGCCGGTTGGAAGCGGACCCTGCTTCTAGCGGCGAGCTTCGCGGCTGAGTGCCGTGATGCGGTCGGCGACCTCGGCCACGGCCCGGACGACCAGTGGGCTCAGGCCGGTGCCGAAACCGAAGTCGGAGCCCTCGATGAGGTAGATGCGGAGCGCGGCGGGCATCCGGCCGAGGGCCTCGCCCAGCCGTGCCGCGACGCCGAGTCCGAGGTCGTGGCTGCTCGTGCCCGGCTCGACGCCGCCCAGCGTGTCGAGTTCGCGGACACTGCCGGGCTCGCTGGCGGAGGACGGCAAGGCGTCGACCACGACGGCGAGGTCCGCGCCGGCCCAGAGATCGAGAAGCCGGCTCGGCTCTCCGTCGGAGACCGCCAGGATCACTCCTTCCAGCGACCGGCTCCGCAGCTCGTCGATGACGGCCAGGCCGGCACCGTCGTCACAGCGGAGTTCGTTACCGACGCCGATGACGATCACGAACGGTCCACGGTCAGGTCGAGGAAGTGCGTCGCGCACGATATGCAAGGGTCGTAGTTGCGGATCGCCCGTTCGCACACCGCGGTCAGCGCCTCGTCGTCCAAGTCGAGGCGTGCCTGCACCACGGCGCGCATGTCGTCTTCGATCGCCGCCTGGTTCTGTGAGGTCGGCGGCACGATTCGCGAGGAGTCGATCAGGCCGGCGGGGTCGAGCTCATAGCGGTGGAACAGCACGCCTCGCGGTGCCTCCGTCGCCCCGCGACCCGTACCGGCGCGGGGTGGTACGGCGATGAACGGCTCCGGCGGCGGCCGGTATGCCTCGATGAGCCGCAGCGCCTCCTCGACCGCGTAGACGACCTCGACGGCGCGTACGGCGATGCTCTGGAAGGGGTTGCGGCACA
>DASQPY010000449.1:0-5972 GCA_035643735.1 Actinoallomurus sp.
ACAATGCCGCGGTGAAGGCCTCCAGATAGGTCGTGCGCGCGAGATCCGCGTCGACCGGTTCCAGCTCGCGTGCAGCCCTCAGGAGAAGTGGAGGTGCGTCGCTCCCACGCCGCGAGGCGAACACGATCTGAGCACGTAGGAGCGCTGTCCGGCCGCCAAGGAGGTCGTCGACAGCGCACATCTCGGAGTTGGCGAGGAGTGCGAGGGCGTCGTCGAGGGCACCCGCTTCGTACGTCGCCTGCGCCGCCGCCAGCTCCCGCTGCGCTCGGCGCGACCGCTCCGGTGTCAGCGCCGCGGCCCGCTCCAGAAACGCAGCAGCGGCCGCAAGCCCGCCGCGTGACTGCGCGCGGCCGGCTCCCCGTTCCAGCTCAGCCGCGACGTCCTCGTCCGGGGCGCCCGCGAGCTGGCCCTCGAGGACGTCCCGAGCGTACGACGCGACGTCGACACCATCGAGGACCTGCGAGCAGCGCTCGAGCTGGGCGTGGGGCCGCACACGGCCTCGGTCGCGCCACTGCTGCCCGTCGTACGCCGCTAGGGCGTGTCTGACAAATGCCTGTCGTCAGACACACCCTGGGACGCCCAGGTCTGGCGTTCGCCGCGCCCCGTGACTCGTCCGCACCGCTCGCGGCGGCCGGACACCCTCTAAGCTCTGCCGTATGCAGGCGACGGTGAAGGAGTACGACCGCGAGACCCGCAGCGGGAGCGTGCTGCTCGACGACGGGAGCGAGATGCCCTTCGGGGCCCTGGCGTTCGACGCGGGCGGCCTGAGGCTGCTGCGTCTGGGTCAGCGGGTCAACATCGCCGTCGAGGGCGAGTGGATCACCGCCATCACGCTGTCGACGTTTCCGCTGCCCTGAGCCTGCCCGGCCAGATAGGACAACGGCGCCCGAGAGACGAGATGTCCCGCCGGGCGCCGCAGCCGATGTGGATGTTTCTCTGGTTGGTTACTTCTTCTTGGGACCGGCCACCTGTCCCTTGAAATCGGCGCCTGCCTTGAACTTCGGCACCGATGTCGCTGGGACCTTGATGGTGGCGCCAGTCGCCGGGTTGCGGGCTTCTCGGGCCGGCCGATCGGCCTTTTCGAAGGATCCGAAGCCAGTGATGGCGACCTTCTCCCCCTTGGCGACGGTGTTCTGGATGGTGTCCAGAACCGCGTCGACGGCCTCTCCCGCGACCTTCTTACTGCCCACTCGTTCGGCGACTGCGTCGACGAGCTCACGCTTGTTCATGGGTTACTCCTCTTCCCCCTTGCTCGCTTGAAACTAGGGGACTTGCGGCATCTACACAATCACCCATGGCCGAGGTTTTCGGCTGTGTCGCAGGTGGAACTGCCGTTCAGGGTACGTTTTCATCGCTGTTCGAGATCACTCAGGAACGATTCGAGGCGTCTCAGGGCGAGCGGGGCATCCCGCTTCGCGAGGTCGGTGATGACCAACAAATGCCTGGTCATCTGGGGTCTGACCTGCGAAGGAAGGGCCGCCACCCGAGCGTGCGCGAGCCGCAGCCCGTCGGCGAGGGCATCGAGCTCCGGATCGTTCCACGAGGGCCCGTCCGGTGCGTTCATAATCACACCTGACTTTCTCGGCGCGCCGTGGGGCACCGGGGTGCCCGGCACGCCGACGGCGGTCCCGCCGGCGTGCGGACGCCGGTCTCGCATCGTCTCTCAGGCGGTCACCGGCAGCCAGGGCCTGCGGTTCTGCTCGTAGGTGGTGATGTCGTCGGCGTGACGGAGGGTGAGACCGATGTCGTCGAGCCCCTCCAGCAGGCGCCAGCGGGTGTAGTCGTCGATCTCGAAGGAGAGCACGCCGCCCTCGTCACAGCGCAGCTCCTGGGCGGCCAGGTCGATGGTGAACTCCTTGGCGGGGTTCGCCTCGATCTTGTCCTGCATGCGCTCGACGTCCGCCTCGGGCAGCTCGATCGGCAGCAGGCCCATCTTGGTGGCGTTGTTGCGGAAGATGTCGCCGAAACGGGCCGAGACGACGGCGCGGAAGCCGTACTGCTGCAGCGCCCAGACGGCGTGCTCACGCGAGGAGCCGGTGCCGAAGTCCGGCCCGGCGACCAGGATCGAGGCGCCGGCGTACTCCGGACGGTTCAGCACGAAGTCCGGGTGCTCCCGCCAGGCGGCGAACAGGCCCTTGTCGAACCCCGTGCGGCTGACCTGCTTGAGCCAGACGGCCGGGATGATCTGGTCGGTGTCGACGTTGCTGCGCCGCAGCGGCACGGCGCGC
The DNA here is from genome assembly GCA_035643735.1 of Actinoallomurus sp. Lineage (GTDB taxonomy): Bacteria > Actinomycetota > Actinomycetes > Streptosporangiales > Streptosporangiaceae > Actinoallomurus. The sequence goes on from DASQPY010000449.1 coordinate 2,229, forward strand.
CCGGTGTGGGTGGTGAACGCTTCCATGTCTGTCGGGCTCCTCGTTACAGGTCGGCCGGAGCGGCCAGGCGGCCGGTGACGGCGGTGGCGGCGGCGACGGCGGGCGAGACCAGGTGGGTCCGGCCGCCCTTGCCCTGCCGGCCCTCGAAGTTGCGGTTGGAGGTCGAGGCGCTGCGCTCCCCCGGCTTGAGCTGGTCGGGGTTCATGCCGAGGCACATCGAGCAGCCGGCCTCGCGCCACTCGGCTCCGGCGGCGGTGAAGACGGCGTTCAGGCCTTCCTCCTCGGCCTGCGCCTTGACCTTCATCGAGCCGGGCACGACCAGCATGCGGACGCCGTCGGCGACCTTGCGGCCCTTGATGATGTCCGCGGCGGCCCGCAGGTCCTCGATGCGGCCGTTGGTGCAGGACCCGACGAACACGGTGTCGACGGCGACGTCGCGCAGCGGCGTGCCGGCGGTGAGCCCCATGTACTCCAGGGCGCGCTCGGCGGCGCTGCGCCGGGTCGGGTCGTCGTAGTCGGCCGGGTCGGGCACGGCCGCGGCGAGCGGCGCGCCCTGGCCCGGGTTGGTGCCCCAGGTGACGAACGGGGTCAGCTCGGAGGCGTCGATGACGACCTCGCGGTCGAAGGTCGCGTCGTCGTCGGTACGCAGCGACCGCCAGTACTCCTTGGCCGCCTCCCAGTCGTCACCGGTCGGCGCGTTCGGACGGCCCTCCAGGTAGGCGAAGGTCGTCTCGTCCGGCGCGATCATCCCGGCGCGCGCGCCGGCCTCGATGGACATGTTGCAGACCGTCATGCGGCCCTCCATCGACAGCGCGCGGATCGCCTCGCCGCGGTACTCGATGATGTGGCCCTGGCCGCCGCCCGTACCGATCTTGGCGATGATCGCAAGGATCAGGTCCTTGGCGGTGACGCCGTACGGCAGCTCGCCGTCGACGGTGACCGCCATCATCTTGGGCCGGCGCTGCGGCAGCGTCTGGGTCGCCAGGACGTGCTCGACCTCGCTCGTGCCGATGCCGAAGGCCAGCGCACCGAACGCGCCGTGCGTGGAGGTGTGCGAGTCACCGCAGACCACGGTCATGCCCGGCTGGGTCAGGCCGAGCTGCGGGCCGATGACGTGCACGATGCCCTGGCCCGCGTCACCCATCGGGTGCAGGCGCACGCCGAACTCCGCGCAGTTCTTGCGCAGGGTCTCGACCTGGGTACGCGACACCGGGTCGGCGATCGGAGCCAGGATGTCGGTCGTGGGTACGTTGTGGTCTTCTGTGGCGATCGTCAGGTCGGGACGCCGGACCGTACGGTCCGCCATCCGCAGACCGTCGAACGCCTGCGGGCTGGTCACCTCGTGAATGAGATGAAGATCGATATAGAGCACGTCCGGCTCGCCCTCGGCACTCCGCACGACGTGCGTGCCGTAAACCTTGTCCGCCAGTGTCCGGCCCATCACTTCACCTCTTCTTTGTCCCCGGCTTCCTCGCTCACGACTTGCATCTCAGATTACGAGACGACAGTATCGAGGCATGGACAACTCTAGCGGAGTCGGCGTACTTGACAAAGCGGTCCTCGTCCTGAACGCCCTGGAGGCCGGGCCCGCGTCCCTGGCCCAGCTCGTGCAGACGACCGGCCTGGCCAGGCCGACCGCTCACCGGCTCGCCGTCGCGCTGGAGCACCATCGCCTGGTCCACCGCGACACACAAGGCCGTTTCATCCTCGGCCCGCGACTGTCCGAGCTGGCGGCCGCGGCCGGTGAGGACCGGCTGCTGGCCGTCGCCCAGCCGATCCTGACCCAGCTGCGCGACCTGACCGGCGAGAGCGCCCAGCTGTACCGCCGCCAGGGCGACGCACGCGTCTGCGTGGCGGCGGCCGAGCGGGCGAGCGGCCTGCGCGACACCGTCCCGGTGGGCAGCGCGCTGCCGATGACGGCCGGGTCGGCGGCCCAGATCCTGCTGGCGTGGGAGGAACCGGACCGCCTGCACCGCGGGCTGCGCGGCGCGAAGTTCACCGCGACCACCCTCGCCTCGGTACGCCGCCGTGGCTGGGCCCAGAGCGTCGCCGAACGCGAGCAGGGCGTCGCGTCGGTATCGGCGCCGATCCGCGGCACGGGCGCACGGGTGATCGCCGCCATCTCGGTCTCGGGCCCCATCGAACGCCTGAGCCGCTCCCCGGGCCGCATGCACGCCCCGCCGGTCCTGGCCGCCGCCGAGAAGATCTCCGAGTCCATGCGCCGCCCCTGACCCCGGTTCCCACCAAGGCGCTGCGCAGGCACCGGCGAGGACGCCACGGCATCCATGCCTCCAACGCACCGCAGGTGGCGGCTCAGGCGTTCAGAGAGCGGTAGACGGGGATCTCGCGGGCCTCCAGTTCGTCTCTCAGGGCGAAGTACGCGTCTCCGAAGGGGTCGACGCCCGTCAGTGGCATCAGGCCGCGGCGGATGGCGACGTCGTGCGGTGCCAGTTCGGCGGCCTTCGCGATGTGGCGGTTCGCCGCCTCGGCCCGGTCCCGCCGGGCGAGCCAGGCCGCGAGCCGAGCGTGTGCGCGGGCGCGCTGTTCGTCTCGGGTGGGGACGCGGAGGTTCTCGCCGATCTGCGCATCGGTGAGGCCACGGTCGCCGTCGACGACCCAGCGGCGCAGTGCCGTCAGCGACGCCTCGGAGTCGATGCCGTTCATCGACCGGAACAGGTCCGTCGCCGTCTGCGTGTCCTGCGGCCGCGCGATCCGGCCCTCCTCATCGATCCAGACGACGGTCGGGACGTTGATCACGTTGTAGCGCTCCGCCACGACCCCGTCGGTGTCGGTCAACGTGGGGTGGGTGATGTCGTTCTGCCAGGGTTTCGCCTGCTCCGGATCGCGGTCACAGGCGATGCTCACGACGGTGAGGCCGTGTGACTCCAGCGCCTTGTGGCGTTCTTCCCAGGCCGGCAGGTCGTACCGGCAGCCGCACCACGACGCCCAGAACACCAGGGCCACCTTGCGCCCGCGAAAGTCGCTCAGGGACCGGCCGTCGAGCGTGAAGTCCGGTGCCTGGCCGGTGGCGAGAGACGACTGCGCGTCGGCGAAGGCGATGACGCGCTCCTCCTGGTCGACGGCGGCGAGCTTCCCGGTCGATTCGGCGAAGGCGACGAGGTCGACGCCCCGTTCGGTCTCGGCGTCGCGTACACGGGCCGCCGCGACGCAGGCGTCGCCGCGGCACCATCCGTGGGGCTTGCGAACCCAGCCGAGCACCGGTCCGGTCAGCGGCGCGCGCAGTTCGGCGTCCAGGTCCAGCCGTTGTTCACGGCCCTCGCCGAGAAGGGTGTACTCCATGACTCACCCCTCATTGGATAGTTACACTCTCGAACTATTGGATAGCGGTAGTATCCAAGTCAAGGGGGAATGTGGATGAAGGTCTCCGAACTCAGCGATCGCAGCGGTCTGCCCGTACAGACGATCAAGTACTACATCCGTGAGGGGCTGCTGCCGAAGGGTGCCGCGACCGCCGCGACCAGGGCGGAGTACGACGACACCCATCTGGAGCGGCTTCGGCTCATCCGTGCCCTGCGCGAGGTGGGCGAGCTCCCGATCGCCTCGGTCAAGCGCATCGTCAGCGCCGTCGACGATGAGGACATCGGCCTGCACGACCTGCTCGGCACCGCCGCGTACGCGCTGAGCCCCTCGGCCGAGCCGCGGCCCGGCGAGCCGGAGTGGCGGGCCGCGCGTGAGGACGTGGACGCGATCGTCGCGGAGCTGGGCTGGCGGGTGGCGCCGGAC
>DASQPY010000450.1:0-3433 GCA_035643735.1 Actinoallomurus sp.
CCGAGCTGAAGATGAACAGGCCGCCGAGGGTGTAGACGACGGCGCCGACGCTGAGCAGCAGCGCCACCCAGGTCATCCCGTACCGGCGCAGCGTCAGCGCGAAGAGCGCGTAGCCGAGCGGGAAGACGAGCAAGGCCGGGAACACGATGATCGCCGCGCCTGCGTCGATGTCACCGGAGGTGTGCACGAGGCTGGGCTGATAGTGCGCGCGCACTGGATTGTGGGAGCCGTCGAAAATGATGAGGGCGAACCACAGAAGGGTGCCGATCAGGCCGGCGTACCAGCCCGCCAGATCCCGTCGAGAGCGGACGCGGGTCCCCAGCGCGAGCATGCTGGCCAGGCTGATCGCCTGGAGCAGCAGGCCGGCGGCCTGGATGTCGTGGGTCACCCCGTAGAGCTGCCCGACCTTCGCCATTCCCCATCCGTCGCGTGCGGGGTGCAGCACCGTGCCGAGCAGGAACAGCGGTCCTCCGGCGAAGGCCGTCGCCCCCGCGGTCATCCGCAGGCGCCGGCGAACACCGCTCGTGTGCGCGGTGGCCGCCGACGCGGCCAGTGTCGTGCCTTGGTCACCCATCTCTTGTCATTTCCCTTCGGGCAGCAGGCTGGGGGTGTGTGCCTCGGCGGGGCGTCCCGTGACGGACGTCCGGATGATCAGGAGGGTCAGGGCCACGCCGAGTAGCGCGACGCCGGCGGCCGCGGCGAAGGCGACTCTCAGCCCGCTGTTGTAGACCGCGAGGGGGTATCCGGCGTGGTGCGCGGTCCAAGCGGCGATCACGGCGGTGGCCCCGGTCGCTCCGAGCGCGCTGCCGACGCGTTGGGTGGTCTGCACGATCCCTGACACGACCCCGACATCGGCCGCGGGCACGGATCTCACCGCGGGGATGGTCGACCCCGCGAACGAGGCGGGCAGCCCGGCGGCGAGCAGGAGACCGAACGGCAGGACGTCCCGCAGGTACGAACCGTGCAGTGGCAGCCGGGCGAATCCGGCCAGCGCGCCGGCCAGCAACAGCGTCCCGGTCACCAGCACCGTCCTGGGTCCGTACCGGCCGAGAGCCCGGGGCAGGACCGTACGAGCGATGATCAGCGCGCCGGCCGCGACGGGCAGTACGGCGAATCCCGAGGCGGTCGGTGTGTATCCCCGTACCTGTTGCAGATAGAGGGCGAGCAGGAGGAACGCCGGCACGTGGGCGATGCCGATCATGAAGTTGGCCAGTGCCGAGCCGGTCACGTTGCGGACTCGCAACAGACCCAGCGCCAGCACCGGGGACGCGGTGCGCGCCTCGATGCGGAAGAACACCACGCCCAGGACCAATCCGGCCGCGGCCGTCGAGAGCGAGACGGCGTCCGGCCCCCGATCGGCGGACGTCGTGATCGCGTACACGATCAGCAGCAACGCGGCGGTGCCCGTCACCACCCCCGGCAGATCCAGCCTGCGCCACCGGGTACCGGCCGCCGGCGCGAGCTCGTCGGCGGGCAGCAGCCGGCCGCAGAGCAAGAGCGACACCACACCGATCGGCAGGTTGACCAGAAAGATCGACTGCCAGCCGAACGCCTGGGTGAGGATTCCGCCGAGCGAGGTCCCGATGGCCGCTCCCGCCGCCCCCATCGCCGACCAGATCCCGAACGCCTTCGCGTGCGCCTTGGGTTCGGTGAAGGTGACGGCGAGCAGCGATATCTCGGCCGGCACCACCAGCGCCGCGCCGATCCCCTGGAGGGCACGTGCGGCCAGCAACAGCCACGCCCACGAGGTCACGCCCGCCAGCAGTGACGCCACGGTGAACACCGTCAGCCCGGTGACGAACATCCTGCGCCGGCCGAGTATGTCGGCGGCCCGCCCCCCGACCAGCTGGAACCCGCCGAACGTGAGCTGGTACGCGCCCGCGACCCACGCTAGCCCCGTGACCGACAGCCCCAGCCCGGTCCCGATCGACGGCAGGGCCACGTTCACCACCGAGGTGTCGAGAAAGACCAGCAGCTCGATCACGGTCAGCAACGCCAGCACGGCCCCGGGCCTGCTCCTGGCACGTGTCATCTCGTCCCCGTTCACTGGAGTCACTCACTAGAGGCAATCACTAGAGAGAATCACTAGTTGCTAACTCTAGTCAACTGGTACGGTGGTGACATGAGCGCGACAGCCAGGCGGCCGAATGCCAGAGCGGCCAAGGCGCGGGCCAACCGGCGCCGTATGCGCGACGCGGCGTTGTCCCTGTTCGTCGGGCATGGGTACGTCGCGACGTCCATGCAGGCCATCGCCGACGAGGCGGGAGTCGCGGTCCAGACCCTCTACTTCACCTTCGGCACCAAGAGGGCTCTGCTCTCGGAGATCCTGGACGTCGCGGTGGCCGGCGACGACGAGCCCGTCCCGACGCTCGAACGCCCCGCCACCCTCGCCGCGCTCGCCGAGCCCGACCCGAGGAGGCAACTGCGCGCGCAGGTACGGCTCGCACGCGAGATCTACGAGCGTGTCGCGCCCGTCCTCCAGGTCGTCGCCGGCGCCGCCTCGGCCGATCCCGAGATCGCCGAGCTCTGGGAGATCAACAACGCCCAGCGGGCCACCGTGCAGGAACGGCTCATCACCACCCTCGCGGCCAAGACCCCCCTGCGCGAGGGGCTCGACGTCGCCACGGCGATCGACATCACGCTCGCCCTGCAGACTCCCGAGATGTACCAATACCTCACCCGCCGCCGTGGCTGGAGTCCCGAGCGCTGGGAAGGCTGGACCGCGGACGCCCTGATCCGGGAGCTCCTGCCCGGTCGCCAGGCGGTGATCCGCTCAGACGCGCGTTAGGAAAGGAGCGGTCTTGCTCGATGTCATCGGAGTGGGATTCGGGCGCACCGGAACCCTCTCCCTGAAGTCGGCGCTGGAACGCGTCGGGTTCGGCCCCTGCCACCACATGGTCGAACTCATCGACAACGTCGACCAGATCTCGCTGTGGAAGCGGCTCACGGACGGCGAAACGCCGGACTGGGACGCGGTCTACCGCGGATACCGGTCCACCGCCGACTGGCCGGGCGCGCGTTTCTGGCGCCAGATCACCGATCACTTTCCGCAGGCCAAAGTGATCCTCACGGTCCGCGATCCACAGCGCTGGTACGAGAGCGCGGCCCAGAGTATCTACCTGGCGGTCTCCGGTCCGGCACCGGCCGACCCGCTCGCGGCCGGGATGCGGCAGGTCGTGGAAGGCATGGTGTGGAACGGTGAGTTCGACGGCCGGTTCGAGGACATGGACCACGCCATCGAGGTCTTCAACGAGCACAACGAGGCCGTACGCCGTGAGATCTCCCCGGACCGGCTGCTGGTCTTCGAGGTCGCTCAGGGCTGGGAGCCGCTGTGCGCGTTCCTCGGCGTGCCCGTCCCGGATGAGCCGTTCCCGCGCACCAACGACCGCCAGGAGTTCGCGGATCGGGTCCGGCAACGCCAGGCCGAGGAGAC
>DASQPY010000451.1:0-6391 GCA_035643735.1 Actinoallomurus sp.
GCCTTCGGCGGCTGGGGGCCCGGTTTCGGCCCAGGCTTCGGTCCGCGCGGACGCGGTGGCCGGGGCGGTCGCCGCACGAAGCGCGGGAACGTCCGCGCGGCGATCCTTGCGCTGCTGGCCGAGCGGCCCATGCACGGCTACGAGATGATCCAGGAGCTGGAGAGCCGCACCGGCGGGCTGTGGCGGCCGAGCCCCGGATCGGTCTACCCGACGCTGCAGCTGCTGGAGGACGAAGGGCTGATCTCCGGGGAGCAGTCGTCGGGCAAACGCCTGTTCGCGCTGGCCGACGCCGGGCGCACCGAGGCCGAGGCCCAGGAGGCCCCGCCGTGGGCCGAGATCACCGAGGACGCCGGCGAGGCGGCCACGCACGTCCACACCGCGATGGGACAGTTGGCCATGGCGCTCCGCCAGGTGATGCAGGCCGGCAGCGAGGACCAGCGCAAACGCGCCCTCGATGTGATCAACGACGCGCGACGGCGGCTGTACGGCATCCTCGCCGACGACTAGGTGTAGGGCCTGTCTCGAAGTCCCCGTCCGTATCGAGCGGCGCGCAGGAGGACAGCGGGACTTCGGAGACAGGGCCCAGAGCTGAGAGGCGTCCGCCGGGTCAGAAGAGTTCGCTCGTGAGCGACTCGAGCAGGCGCACGATCCCGGGGGGCCCGTCGACGATCAGATCGGCGCGTTCGGCCAGCGCGATCACCTCGTCGGAGGCGCTGCACACCTTGACGCCTGGCACTCCCTCGGCGCGCAGCGCCTCGACCGCGTCGAAGGCGGCCAGGTCACCGAGGTCGTCACCGGCGTAGAGGACCGCGGCGCTGCCGAGCTCGGCGGCGAGTGAGCGCAGCGCGGCGCCCTTGTCCATGCCCGGCGGGCGGAGTTCGAGCACGAAACGGCCGGGCTCCATGGCCAGCCCGCTCCGCTCGGCGAGCGCGGCGATGAGCCCGCGCAGGCGTTCGAGGGCGACCTCGGGCTCGGCCGCGCGTCGCGTGTGGACCGCGAGGGCGTGCCCCTTGTCCTCGATGACGACTCCTGCCGGCGCCGTCTCGATGATTTTGGGAAGCTTGACCCGCGCCTCGGCGACGCCCGGCGGGATGTCCGGGGTGTCCAGCGTGCCGTTCTCCCAGCGCTCGCGGCCGTACTGGCCGAGCACCACGAGACCGTCGATGCCGGCGAGGCCGCCGTGCTCCACCGCGATCGCGGCCGGGCGGCCGGTGATGACGGCGACCCTGCCGACGTGGCGGGCCAGCTCGGCGAGTGCCGCGACCGCCCCGTCCTGGGCGCGGGCGGAGTCGGGGTCATCGACGATAGGCGCCAGAGTGCCGTCGAAGTCGAAGGCGGCCAGTGCCGTGCCGGGCCGCGCTTTGATCGCGGACAGGCCTTCGGCACCGGCGGCCGTACGTGACTCAACATTCATGGGTCGCTCAGCCTATCCACATCGCCGCAGGTTGGCCCATGAGATCGGCCCATCGGCTCGCCGCGATGCGGCAGGCGGTAGCGGGACGGCGGCGTACGACCCGCTGGGCACGGCGGACGGTGTGGCACATGTCAGCACGCGCACGGCCGCGTCGTACGCGGGGTGCGCCGTCTCCGCGAACTCGTTCAGGTGCGGATGCCGAGCCGGCGGGCCGCTCTTTGACGCTGGCGCTGCGAACGCTGACGCCGCAGCCGCTTCACGAGCATGGGGTCGTGCTCGAGCGCTTCGGGACGGTCGATGAGCAGGCTCAGCAGTTGGTAGTAACGGGTCGAGGACATGTCGAAGTTTTCGCGGATGGCCTGTTCTTTGGCACCCGCGTACTTCCACCACTGCCGCTCGAACGAAAGAATCGCCAGGTCACGGTCGGCCAGGCCGCCGTCACCATCGTTTTCAGGGCCATCGCCCCGGGCGTCCGCCGGTTGCATCAGGTCCCCTCTGTACGGGTTCGGGGGGCTGTCATGCTACGCGTGATCACGGACATCTTCGCGGTGTTCTCGCGGATGCCCGCGGGCGTAGCCTGAACTGTGACGCCGAAGCACTGCGTAACGCTACTGACCGACTACGGACTGGAAGACGGGTTCGTGGCCGCATGTCACGGCGTCATCGCGAGCATCTGCCCCCCCGCGCGCATCATCGACATCACCCACCTCGTGCCTCCCGGGGACGTACGCCGCGGCGCCGCGGTCATGGCGCAGACGGTCCCGTACCTCCCGGCCGGCGTGCACGTCGCCGTGATCGATCCGGGGGTGGGCACCCGGCGCCGCGCGATCGCGCTGGCCGCCCGCGACCGCGTCTTCGTCGGGCCGGACAACGGCGTGCTGACGTGGGCGGCCGCGGACGAGTCGCTGCGGGCGTACGAGCTGACCGATCGGGGACTTTGGCTGGAGCCGGTGTCGGCGACGTTCCACGGCCGCGACATCTTCTCTCCGGTGGCGGCCCACATCGCCGCCGGCCGTGACGTCGCGACCGTCGGTGCGGAGATCGACCCGGCCGGGCTCGTCCGGCTGCCACCGCCGGCGCGCGACGTGCGGGACGGCACGGCCGAGGGCGAGGTGGTCACGGTCGACCGGTTCGGCAACGTCCAGCTCTCGGTCACCGGCGCCGACCTGGACCGGATCGGCGCTCGGTACGGCGAGGCGCTGACGGTCACGATCGGGCGGCATTCGCAGCGGGTCCCCTACGGCGAGACGTTCGGGTCCGTACCGCCGGGAGAGCTCGTCGCGTACACGGATGCGTCCGGCCAGGTGGCCCTCGCCGTCAACTCGGGCAACGCCGCCCACCGGCTCGGCCTGCCGCCCGGAGCACACGTACGCCTCGCCATCGCGAAGTGATCCCGGGAGTGCCTGCGGGCCGCTCCAAAGTCAAGTAAGCGTCAAGTCGGCAGGTCCCATGAGGCATGATCTTCTCCATGGGTTTCACGCGCTCTGACCGGCGTCTAATCATCATCACCGTCGTGGCGGCGGCGGCTGCCGGGACCTTCCACTACGCGAAGCTCGGTGGAACCGTCGCGCCGTTCGTCATCGCGGCGATCGCGCTGGCACTGCTGGCGAGCCTGGTCGGCCGCAGCGTCGAGGCGCTGGGAGACAAGCTCGGCGCCGGCGCGACCGGCGTCGTGCAGAGCGCCCTGGGAAACCTGCCCGAGCTGTTCGTGGTGCTGTTCGCGCTGCGCGACAAGCTGTACGGCGTGGCGACCGCGACGATCGTCGGATCGATCCTGGCGAACGTCCTGCTGGTGCTCGGCCTGTCGTTCCTGCTCGGCGGCATCAAGCACGGGCGGCAGAAGTTCGCCGGCGAGGCCGCCCGGACGATGTCGATGCTCATGGCGCTCTCGGTCGCGGCGCTGCTCGTCCCGTCGCTCACCTCGGCACTGGGGTCGCAGGCGACCAAGGCCGCCCTGCACGAGCGGAACCTCTCGATCGTGGTGTCGGTTCTGCTGCTCGGACTGTTCGTCGCCTCCCTGCCCGCGTCGCTCCGCCGGCAGAAGACGGCGGAACAGCCGGCCGGCTCAGGGAGCGGGCCGGGCGTTGACGCGTCCGGTGCCTCCGCCGGCGAGGCGTCCGAGGAGCAGGAGCACTCCTGGCCGCTGGGCGTCGCGCTGGCCATGCTGGCGATCACCGGGCTGGGCGCGGCGTTCGTCTCGGACTGGTTCGTGGCCGCCCTCCAGCCCGCGATCTCCACGCTCGGCATCTCCGAGGCGTTCGCCGGCCTCGTCATCGTCGCGATCGCCGGCAACGCCGTCGAGAACGTCGTCGGCATCCAGCTCGCCCTCAAGAACCAGTCCGACTACGCGCTCTCGGTGATCCTGCAGAGTCCCCTGCAGATCGCGCTCGTCGTCGCGCCCGCCCTGGTCCTGCTCTCGCCGCTCGTGGGGGCGTCCTTCACGCTGGTGCTGTCACCACTGCTGATCGCCGTGCTCATCATGTCAGTCGTCATCACCGTCCTGGTGGTGCTCGACGGCGAGTCGAACTGGCTCGAGGGCGCGACGCTGATCGTCCTGTACGGCATCATCGCGACGGCCTTCTGGTGGGGATGAGATGCAAGACGATAAATCGGCCGAAACCGGACGGCGTTCATGGTCACCCATCTCAACTACTGTGACGATGTGAGCCCGCACATCGACGCGAGTGTGACGGAGATCGAACGGGCGGCGTTCCAGCTCCGCCGGCTCTGGGCCAAACCACACCTGCTGCAGCGCCTGCGCGAACAGTGCGGGCAGGGCGGGCGCCCCATCCAGCTGTCCAGCCTGCTGGTGATCCACGCCATCGCGGGCCAGGGTGAGGGACGGGGCGAGGTCACCGTGGGCGCGGTCGCGGACTACCTCGACATCGACCCCTCGACCGCCAGCCGGCTCGTCGGCCACGCCATCGACGCGGGGTTCGTCTCCCGCACCCCGTCGCCGGTCGACGCGCGCCGCGCGCACCTGCGGCTGACGGAGTCCGGGGAGCGGGTCAGGGGGCTGACCGACGAGTTCCGGCGCCGTTTCATCGCCCGGCTCGTCGCCGACTGGACCGACGAGGAGCGGAGCGTGTTCGCCGGGCTGCTGGGGCGCTTCGCCGAGGCGGCGGCGAACTTCCCGATGGAGGCGGCCGAGCGAGAATCCTCTCTCGAGGTGGCCCGGTCCGAAGACTGCTCCTGAGGGAGCGCGGGCCTACGCCCGCAGTACGGCCAGTCGTTCGCGGTACTCCTCCTCGTCGATCTCGCCACGCGCATAGCGTTCGGAGAGCACCTGCTCGGCGCCGCCGCCCGGCCGCGTGCGCCTCGACAGCAGGTAGTAACCCCCGCCGAGGACGAGCAGCCAGAAGAGGCCGAAGCCGATCGGGAAGATCGGCCACCATGCGCTGGAGTGGCCGTCGTGCCAGGGACCGTGCGTGGTCAGCGTCATCGCGTTCATGGGACCGATGGTGACCTCACGGTCCCGGGTCCGCGTCCTACGAGGAGCGGCTTCGCGCGTACGCCCTACGGCGCAGACGGATCCGGGCCGGCAGTCCGGATGGCCGCCAGGGAAGGGGTGCGCGGGTGACGCCGCGCGCGGCCATCGGGAGCACAGGCCCGGAACGCGTACACCGTGCACCGTACACATTGACTGAGATTTCGACCATATTCTCACCGATCACCTTGCAGGTGACATTCGAACGCGTAAGCATCCGACCTCAGGCCGTGGCAGAATTACGCTCGCTGTCGATAGCCGGGAGGGAATCCGGTGCACTTGTCCGAAGTACGCCATGCCCTCCCCCGGGTGGCGTCGGCAGTGCTCGTCAGCGCCGCGGTCGGAGTGCTCTCGATCCCTGCCGCGCAGTCCGCCTCGCCCGCCCAGCCGGCCCATCCGGCCGCGCGTACGGCGCCGGCCGACCTCTACCGCGGCCAACAGTGGACTCTCGACGCCCTCCACATCCCGCGAGCGTGGAAGTACTCCCGCGGCAACGGCGTGACCGTGGCCGTCCTGGACACGGGCGTCGACGGCCACCAGCCCGACCTCAGCGGACGCGTCATCGACGGCCCCGACTTCACCGGCCACGCACGCAAGCCCGGTGGCCGCTACTGGGGCCGGCACGGCACCGAGATGGCGAGCCTCATCGCGGGACACGGGCACGGGACGGGCGCCGCCGCGGGCGTCATGGGCGTGGCGCCCGACGCCAAGATCCTCTCGATCCGGGTGACCTGGGAGCTGAACGACCCGCTCCGGGCCGACCACGACCAGGTCGACCACGCACGCGACGCGGTCGCGAAGGGCATCCGGTACGCCGCCGACCACGGCGCGCAGGTCATCAGCATGTCGCTCGGCGGCGGCAACCTCTTCTACAACGGCAACAGGGCCGAAGAAGCGGCGATCAAGTACGCGCTCGGCAAGGGCTCCGTGCTCATCGCGTCGGCCGGCAACGACGGCAACGGCGCCAACCGGCGCAACTACCCGGCCGCCTATCCCGGGGTGATCGCGGTCGGCGCGGTCGACCGTACGTTCAAGGCGGCCAAGTTCACCAACCGCCACACCTACATCTCGGTCGCGGCGCCCGGGGTGGAGATCGTCAGCGCCGACGCAGGGGGCCACGGATACATCCTCGGGACCGGCACGAGCTCGTCCGCCGCCTTCGCGGCGGGGATGAGCGCGCTCGTCAAGGCGCGCTACCCGAACCTCACTCCGCCCGAGGTCAAACAGGCTCTGGAAGAGGGGGCGACGCATCGGCCGCCCGACGGCCGCAGCAGCGAGATCGGCACGGGGGTCGTCGACGCGTACGGCGCCCTGCGCATGGCCGCGCACATCAACAAGGCCGAGCACGGCGGCACGGTCGTCGAACGACCGCAGTCGACCTCCCGGCCCACCGCATCGCCGGCCGAACAGGGTCCGGACCTCATGCTCATCGCCGTCCTGAGCGGCGGCGGCACGCTGATCCTGCTCAGCATGATCCTCGGCTGGAGGCA
>DASQPY010000452.1:0-5523 GCA_035643735.1 Actinoallomurus sp.
GTCAGAGTCTCGATCTCTGTTCCCCGGGGTAAGAGCCCGGTGCATCACCCGTCATGCTTACGGCGCTGGGATGGGCTCTCGCCCACGTCGGGATGGCTGGATTCGAACCAACGTCCTCCCGGTTCCGAACCGGGCGCGCACTCCACACTGCGCCACATCCCGTGCGCTCGTCGCGGGCCGCCCGCCTACGGCGGCCCCACGAGCCCTGATCCGAGATCAGCCCTCCCCAGGACCCGAACCTGGGGGCGAATGGCGGACTGAGCCGCCTTTTCACTGTGCAGTTGTCAAAGTCGCAGGAGCATAAGAAAAGACCGCTGGGGACGTCTCCGCCAGCGGCCTCTGAGGTCAGGACTTGAACGTCTCTACCCAGAGGCACCAGCAGGCACATCGCACCCTTTGAACAGGCCGATCGGCCTGGGCTTGGCTGCGTACGTCACTGTGAGAACCCTTTCTTTTCGCTTTCTGATATCCATCGTAAGAACTCGCTCCGGGGAATCAAACTGATTTTCCCTGAAACCGGTCTCCGGGGGTCCGTGCCGCCCCGGCTAGGCTGGTCGCATGCCGTACCGCGTCACGTTCGTCTGCACAGGAAACATCTGCCGCTCGCCCATGGCCGAACACATCTTCCGCCGTCACGCCGAAGAGGAGGGACTCGACATCGAGGTGGACAGTTCGGGCACGGGCCGCTGGCACGTGGGCGACCCCGCCGACGAGCGTACGGTGGCGACGCTGCGGAAGGCCGGGTACCGCTCCGCCCACCGGGCGCGGCAGTTCGCGGCCGACTGGTTCGACCGTTACGACCTCGTCCTCGCGCTGGACCGCGGCCACCGAGACGACCTGCTCGCCATGGCCCCCGACGAACGGGCGCGTGGCAAGGTCAGGCTGGTGCGGGAGTTCGACCCGGGCGCGCGCGACTCCGACGTCGCCGATCCCTACTACAGCCGCGACTCGGCCTTCGAGGAGGTGCGCGAGCAGATCGAGGCCGCCGTCCCCGGCCTCCTCGACCACGTCCGCGGCGCGCTGAAGGAGTCCTCCGGCGCGTGAAGACCCTGCTCGGCAGCCCGGTCACCGAGGAGACCTACCTGGGCACCAGCCACGACTGGACTCTTCGCCGGATGACCCTCGCGGACGGGCGCAGAGTGTTCGTGAAGGAGGCCACCCGGCGGCGCGAAGGGCTGTTCGCGGCCGAGGCGAGCGGGCTGCGCTGGCTGGCGGAGGGCCGCGCCTTCGTCCCGGAGGTGCTCGCCGCCGACGAGACGACCCTCGTACTCCCCTGGATCGAGGAGGGCTCGCCGTCGAATGACGCCGCCGAGCGTTTCGGCCGCGACCTCGCCGCACTCCACGGCGCGGGCGCGGACTCCTACGGCGCGCCGTGGCGGGGCTTCATCGCCGAACTCCCGCTCGACAACGAGCAGGGCGACGACTGGCCGGACTGGTACGCCCGCCGGCGCGTTCTGCCCTACCTGCGCATGTCGGTGGACCGGGGCGCGCTGTCCGGCCGTGACGCCCAGGAGATCGAACGCGCGGCCGCCCGTATCGCGGACGCCGCGGGCCCCAAGGAGCCGCCGGCCAGGATCCACGGCGACCTGTGGTCCGGCAACGTCCTGTGGGGCCAGGACCACGCCTGGCTGATCGACCCGGCCGCGCACGGCGGCCACAGAGAGACCGACCTGGCCATGCTCGCCCTGTTCGGCGCCCCCGGGCTGGACCGGATCCTCGCCGCGTACGACGAGGTCGCACCGCTCGCGGACGGCTGGCGGGCCCGAATGCCGCTGCACCAACTGCACCCGCTGCTCGTCCACGTGGCACTCTTCGGCGCCGCCTACCGCGACCAGGCCCTGGCCGCGGCCCGTTCGTTCGGCTGAGCGCCGGCGACCGCGACGGCGCATCCGAGTTCGGCGAGACCGCTCACGTACGTCCAGGTACGCGGCTTGCCCGGCAGCCGGGAGGGGACGATCGCGTCGTACGGGCGGGGTCGCAGGAAGTGGGTCACGCCGGCCCCGGCGAGAAGGGCAGGCGAAAGGAACTTCATGGGCGCCCACCGTACTGAGGGGACCGCCCAGGACGCCGCCGCGGCCCTGGACAGTTCCCTCGGGAGGAGTCAGCTCGGCAGCCTCCACTGCTGAGCGGCGCTCCCGTTGCAGGTGTAGATCTGCAGCTGGGTGCCGTCCGTCGTACTGCTGTTCGGGTCGTCCAGGCACTGCCGGACCCGGGGTTGGTCAGCGACTTGGCCGAGGCGCTGTAGGTCCACTGCTGGCGCCGGAGCCGTTGCAGTCACACAGCGGGACCTTGGTGCCGTTCGCCGTGCCGCTGTTGCTGACGTCCAGGCACTTCCCGAACGCGGTCAGCGTCCCCGCCGCGCGTGGTGGTGGTCAGCTCGGTCTTGACGCCGTTCCCCAGCGTCACTCCGTAGTAGCCGGGGGAGGCGGACTCGTTCGTGTGCGTGTACGACGAGCTCGCCGTGCTCGGACTGCTGATCGCGCCGGTGGTCGGCATGATCGGCACGTCACCGTACGCGCCGCAACCGGGGCCGGCCATGTGGGTGAGGCTGAATCCGGTGATCGTGGGGCTGGTGTAGGTGTAGCCGCCGCCGAGCGCGCGCGAGGCGGTGTCGGGGCTCCACTGGGTCATGCCGAACGGCACGTCGGCGCCGGGGAAGTCGTTCGCGCCGTTCGTGGTGCCGAGGAGCGGGTTGACCAGGGAGGCGGGGTCGGAGACGGCGGCGTACGCCGCTCCCTGGACGGGGACGATCAGTGCGGCGAGCAGCGTGCCGGCGGACACGAGCAGGCCGAACGGGCGGACAAGGCCATGCGAATGCGCCCTTTCGCGGAGGGGAGACAGGGCTCATGACAACGTTGTCAGATCACTCGTACGCCGCCGCCACGGCGCAGTCAAGCAATCTGTCACCACCTGGCCATCCGATGATCCCGCCCGTTTGATGCGGGTTCGCGGGCGCGTAGGCTGACCGTTGAGTCGAGCGGACGGAGCGAGGCATGGGCATGATGATGGCCGTCAGCTTCACGCGGTACGGGCGCCTCTACTACCTCGATCCGGGGCCGCACACTCCGAAGGTCGGCGACAAGGTACTCGTGCCCACCGACTCCGGTCCCGAGGTCGCCGAGTGCATCTGGGCGCCGCAGTACGTCTCCGAGGACGTCGGCGGTCTCCCCGTCTGCGAGGGCATCGCCGGCGACGAGCACCTGGCCCGCGACGAGGCCAACCGGCGGCGCCGCGCGGAGTCCCGTTCGATCGCCAAGAAGCTGATCCGCAAGCACGAGCTGCCGATGAAGGTGATCGGTGTCGACTACCTCGACGCGGACAATGTCTTCCGTGTCTACTTCTCCGCCCCGCACCGCGTCGACTTCCGCGGGTTGGTCCGTGACCTGGCACGTTCCATGAAGGCCCGGGTCGAGCTGCGCCAGGTCGGCCCGCGCGACGAGGCCCGGCTGCAGGGCGGCATCGGCCCCTGCGGGCGCGACCTGTGCTGCGCGACGTTCCTGAAGGACTTCGAGCCGGTGTCCGTACGGATGGCCAAGGAGCAGGACCTGCCGGTCAACCCGCTGCGCATCGCGGGCGCCTGCGGCCGGCTCATGTGCTGCCTGAAGTACGAGCACCCGCTGTACGTCGAGGCGCACGACCGCATGCCGAAGCTCGGCGAGCGCGTCGGCACCCCGTCCGGCAACGGGCAGGTCGTCGGCCGCAACGTCCCCTCCGACACCGTGAACGTCCGCCTGGACGGCGGCCGCAAGTGCGCCTGCCCGGTCGCCTCGGTCTGCTCACCACGGCAGCAGCACGAGGAACGCTACGACGACAATCAGGATGACTCGCCGAACGCTGGGTAACCACATGTTCGCAGGCAGCGAGCGTAGGCTTCCTTGCGAACACATCGGCGACAAGAACGGTAACGGCGTGAAAAAGTTCCGTACGGTGACCGGGCTGGCCGTGGCCGCCTTCGTGGCGGCGGCATGCACGGGTACCCCGAATTCCAAGGCGGCCCCGTCGCCGAAGGGGATCGCGCACTTCTACGCCCAGCACGTCTCCTGGAAAGACTGCGGGGGTGGCTTCCAGTGCGGAACCCTCCACATGCCCCTCGACTACGCCCACCCGGACGGCTCGCGCATCACGATGTCGGTCATCCGCCTGCCCGCCGAGGGCCAGCGCAAGGGCTCCCTGCTGATCAACCCGGGCGGCCCCGGCGGCTCGGGCGTGCAGTTCGTCCGCGACGCGGCCCGCCAGTACGGCCCGGACCTGCGCAAGAACTTCGACCTCGTCGGCTTCGACCCTCGCGGCGTCAACCAGACCAAGCCCGCCGTACGGTGCCTGTCGAGCAAGGAGCTGGACCGCTTCTTCGCCACCGACACCTCGCCCGACGACGCCGCCGAGATGAACGCCCTCGTGCGCATCAGCAAGGGCTGGGCCGACGACTGCAAGACCCGCATCCCGTCCCTGCTCCCGCACGTCGGCACCATCAACGCCGCCAAGGACATGGACATCCTCCGCTCCGCCCTCGGCGACGCGGGGATGACGTACTACGGGGCGTCGTACGGCACGTACCTGGGCGCGTACTACGCCGAACTGTTCCCGCGCCGCGTACGCGCCATGGTCCTGGACGGCGCCGTCGACCCGAAGCTGTCCGGCGACGCGGTCAACATCGAACAGGCCAAGGGCTTCGACACGGCGGTGCACGCGTTCGCCGCGGACTGCGTGAAGGTCGCCGACTGCCCGCTCGGCAGCGGCACGACCCACTCCGCGCTCGTACGGCTCCAGCGCCTGTTCGCCCAGACGGACAAGAAGCCACTGAAGAACAACCTGGGCGACGGGCGCGTCGTCGACGAGTCACTGGTCGAACTCGGCGTCGCGTCGGCCCTGTACAACAAGCAGACCTGGCCGATCCTGCGCCTGGCCCTGAAGAGCGCCATCGAACAGGGCGACGGCACGACACTGCTGCGCCTGGGTGATCTGCTGGTCGAACGCAACAAGGACGGCTCGTACTCCAACCAGAGCGAGGCCAACATGGCCATCAACTGCGTGGACAAGCCGTACGCGCGGTCGCTGGGACCATGGAAGCAGGAGGCCGCCAAGGCGAAGAAGGCCGCCCCGATCTTCGGCCAGTTCGTGGTGTGGGGCACCCTGCCGTGCGGGTACTGGCCGGTCCAGAGCCGCGAACAGCCCCGCCCCCTGCACGCGGACGGCTCCAAGCCGATCGTGGTCGTCGGCACGACCCGCGACCCGGCCACGCCGTACAAGTGGGCCCAGAACCTGGCCTCTGAACTGCACGCGGGCGTGCTGCTGTCACTGGACGGCGACGGCCACACCGCCTACCTCCAGGGCAACCCCTGCATCACGAGCGCGGTCGACCGCTACCTGGTCACGGGCGCCCCACCGAAGAAGAACAGCATGTGCCACTGACACGGTTGCACGAGGAGTACGGGGAACCCGGTAGACTCGTCGGGCGTCGCACCGCTGGTGCGGCAAGCCGCCTTAGCTCAGTCGGCAGAGCGATTCACTCGTAATGAATAGGTC
>DASQPY010000453.1:0-9087 GCA_035643735.1 Actinoallomurus sp.
GCGAAGTCGGCCAGCGCGGTGTTGACCTGGTCGGGGCGCTCCTGCTGGAGCCAGTGCCCGGCGCCCGGCAGGAGTTCGAACCCTCGCAGGTCAGGAAGGTGCACCCGCATCGACGCCCTGAGCCGCTCGGTGTCGAACGCGGCGATCACCGGGTCCCGGTCGCCGGCGAGCAGCAGGGCGGGCATGGTGATCGGTGCGCCGGTCCACGCGGCGGTCAGCGCCCAGTTCCGGTCGAGGTTGCGGTACCAGTTGAGCGGACCGGTGAAGCTCCTCGCGGAGAACTCACGCACGTAGATGGCGATGTCCTCCTCCGCCAGCCAGGCGGGCAACCGCTCGGGCCGGGGCCAGGACCGGACGAGGCTCCCGCCCTCCGCGACGAGCATCGGCCAGATCTCCGGGCTGTCTCCGGAAAGGCCGTACAGGGCGCGCCGGAACGTCTCATCGAGGTCGGCCTCGAGATCGGCCTCGGCGACCCCCGGCCGCTGGAAGTAGACCTGGTAGTGGGCGTCGCCGTGGGCGGCACGCCGCGCGGCCATCGGCGGGGCCGACCCCCGCGGGGTGTACGGCACGCTCAGCGCCGCGACACCCCGTACCTTGTCCGGTCGCAACAGCGCGGACTGCCAGGCCACCATGGCGCCCCAGTCGTGTCCGACGACGGTGGCCGTCCGCTCACCGAGCGCGTCGATCAGCGCCATCACGTCGCCGACCAGGTGCAGGATCGTGTAGTCCTCGGTCGCGGCGGGCCGGTCCGTACGCGCGTAGCCGCGCTGGTCGGGAGCCACGGCGTGGAAGCCGGCCTCGGCGAGCGCGGTCAGCTGCGAACGCCAGGAGTACCAGCATTCGGGAAAGCCGTGCAGCAGGAGCACCAGGGGGCCCGTACCGGCCTCGGCGAGGTGCATCCGCAGCCCGTTGATCTCAAGGTGACGTCGTGTGATCGCGGTCATGCTGGGTCCCGTCCTCAAGGGCGCCCCCCGGCGCCGGAGGACGCTAGTCGAGCCAGCCGGGCTTGACCAGGCCGGTCTCATAGGCGATGACGACGAGCTGGGCGCGGTCGCGGGCGTGCAGCTTGACCATGGCGCGGCTCACGTGCGTCTTGGCCGTCGCCGGGCTGACCACCAGGCGGGCGGCGATCTCGTCGTTCGACAGGCCCTCGGCCGCCAGGGCCATGACCTCGCGTTCGCGGTCGGTGAGGACGGTCAGCTCGACGCCGGCCCTCGGCTTCTTCGCCTTGGCGGCGAATTCCGCGATCAGCCGGCGGGTCACGCTGGGGGACAGCAGGGCGTCGCCGCTGGCGACCTCGCGGACCCCGCGTACGAGTTCGGCGGGCTCGGTGTCCTTGACCAGGAACCCGCTGGCGCCGCCGCGCAGCGCCTCGAAAACGTATTCGTCCAGCTCGAACGTGGTTAGAATGATGATCTTCGTGCCGGTGAGCCGATCATCACGGACGATCTGCCGAGCGGCGGCCAGGCCGTCCATCACCGGCATACGGATGTCCATCAGGACGATGTCGGGGCGATGCCGCCGGGCGAGCATCACGGCCTGCTGCCCGTCGGCGGCCTCACCGATCACCTCGATGTCCGCCTGGGCGTCCAGCAACGCCCGGAAACCGGCACGGACGAGTGCCTGGTCGTCGGCGAGCATTACGCGGATCTTCATGGGGTGTCCGTCTCCTGAGGGGTCTCCCCGGGCGGCGGGATCCGCTCGACCACGGGCGGCGAGCGTACCGGGAGCCGGGCCCGGACGCGGTAGCCGTCGACGCCGTTGCGGGGGCCGGCGGAGATCTCACCGCCCAGCGAGGCGACGCGTTCGCGCATCCCCGGAATGCCGTTGCCGCCACCGCCCGACGGCTCACCGGGAAGACCGCGTCCGTCGTCCTGTACCTCGATGAGCACGTGGTCCTCCCGATACTCGAGCCTGATGTTCGCCGTCACGTCCGGTCCGGCGTGGCGGGTGACGTTCGTCAACGCCTCCTGGATGATCCGGAACGCGGCGAGGTCGACACCGGCCGGCAGCGGACGCGGCTTGCCGACGGTCCGCATGCGTACGGTGAGACCGGCCACCTCGGCGCGGGCGACCAGGTCGTCCAGGCGCGCCAGCCCGGCGGCGGGCGAACGCGGCGCGCCCTCGTTGACCTGCCGCAGGACACCGAGGACCGAACGCACCTCGCTGAGCGCCTCCTTGCTGGCGTCCTTGATCGCACTGAGCGCCGTACGTGCCTGCTCGGGGCGCTCGTTCATGAGGTGCAGCGCGACGCCCGCCTGAACGTTGATCATCGAAATGTTGTGCGCGAGGACGTCGTGGAGTTCGCGGGCGATGCGAAGCCGCTCCTCGCTCGCCTGGCGCCGCTCCTCCTCGGCGCGCGCACGGCGTATCTCGGCGGCCCGCTCGCGGCGGATGCGTACCACCTCGGCACCGGAGAGCACGAGCAGCAGCCAGGTGAACATGGCCACCACGTGGCCGAGTGTCCAGTAACCCAGCCGGAACGGCCCGAACGGGGTGAGCAGGCCAAGCGTGCTGAGGAGGGCGACCGCGACGCCCGTCACGGCGAACGCGACGGCACGCCGGCCGGCGATCACGGCCGTGACGATCGCGACGATCGGGCTGAGGAAGATCGGGCCGAAGACGTATCCCCGCAGCAGGAACAGCACGGTGATCGCCATGATCACGGTCAGCGTCGCGCCCGGGTGGCGATGGCGGAAAAGGAGCGCGACCGGGCCCGCGACCAGCAGCGCGTACGCCAGAATGTCGAGGTGCAGGGACTGGTAGCGCATGTGGGCGTCGGCGCCCGATGAGGCCATGAGCTGGATGAAGGCGACCACGAGAGGCAGGACGAAGGACGGCAGGCCGCCCGGCCGCCATCGCGTCGTCGTGCGTTCGCCGGTCACATGTGAACCCTAGGAGATCCGGCGTGCGTACTACATCGTGCGCCGGTGGACATCGTGACTACGACAGCGGGAGTAGTCGCGCTGACCTGGCGTTTACCGGGCGTTTGCCGGCCGTCCACAACACTGTGGCGGCAACGCGTGTTGCTCATAGGGGATATGCGCGCACCTTTTACCGCGACTCGGGCGTCATAAGTGGACGGGGACAGCCGGTTTGACAGATACCGTGAACCGGCCGGGGCGTGTCATCGACCGCCCCTCACCCTTCCTGAACCCTGGTGCGCTCCCGTCTGGGACGGGCCGGATCTTGAGAGGACATCGGTGGGACTGACGAGCGGGGGGCTCCTCGCCTTTGTGGTCTTGACGGCCATCGGTCTGGGCGCGGCCACGATCTGGTGGTGGCCGAGGTTCGCCGGGCCCGGAGCCCGCATGCTGCTCGCCCGGATCGGCATGTTCGCGGGCGCCCAGTTCACACTGATGATGGTGCTCCTGCTGGCGGTGAACAACTACTTCCTGTTCTATGCCTCCTGGGCGGACCTGCTGGGGACCAACCATCAGCCGGTGCACATCCAGGCCAACAACAGCCTGGCCCTCACCAGGCCCAAGGGCACGGGGCAGCCGCTGGCCCGCCAGACGACCGCCTTCGACAACAAGAAGAAGCCCGATCCGAGCCGTGACGGTCAGATCGAGCAGGTCCAGATCCAGGGGGCGCGTACGGGCCTGACCACCCAGGCGTACGTCTTCCTGCCCCCGCAGTACTTCCAGAAGCAGTTCGCCAAGCGCCATTTCCCGGTGATGTATGACTTCACCGGCTTTCCCGGCCTGCCGGAACAGCTCGTCACGCGGCTCAAGGTGCCCTCGACCGCGGCCACGGAGATGAACGCCGGCCAGATCCAGCCGATGATCATCGTGATGATGCGGCCGTCGCCGACCTCGGTGATGCCCAAGGACACCGAGTGCACCGACGTGCCGGGCGGTCCGCAGGTGCTGTCCTTCTACACGCAGGACGTCGCCGAGGCACTCCTTTCCACGTACCGGGTGGCGAGCAGCCCGCACGCCTGGGGCGCGATGGGCGACTCGACCGGCGGCTACTGCGCGGTGAAGCTGGCGATGAAGGCGTCCGACCGGTTCACCGCGGCGGTGTCGATGGCGGGGTACTTCTATCCCCGGCAGGACTGGCAGACCGGCGATCTGTACGCGGGCAGTAAGCAGGTCAAGAACGACAACAGCCTGATCTGGCGGCTCCAGCACCTCCCCCCGCCCCCGATCTCGGTGCTGATCACCACCAGCCCGGACGGCGAGCGGGACTTCGGCGAGGCCAGGAAGTTCCTCCAGTCGGCACGGGCCCCGCTGGCGACCGACAAGATCCTCGTACCTGGCGGCGGCCACAACCCGCGCACGTGGCGGCGCGTCCTGCCCAGCGCCCTCCTGTGGATGAGCCAGCACCTCCAGGCCGAAGGCGTCTAGGGCCCTAGCCCTAGCCCTAGCCCTAGCCCTAGGCTCCCGGCGTCCAGCGGATCGGCAGGCGTTTGATGCCGTTCTGGAAGTTGGAGCGCAACCGGATCGGCTCGCCGGCCGGCTCGATGTCATGGAGCCGGTCGAGTACCGCGCCGAACATCGCGCGCATCTGCAGCCGGACCAGGTGGGCGCCGAGGCAGAAGTGCGGGCCGTGCCCGAAGGTCAGGTGGTCGTTCTCGGTACGCCCGATGTCGAACCGGGACGGCTCGGCGAAGACCTCCTCGTCGCGGTTGGCCGAGGAGAACCACACGACCACCTTCTCCCCCTTGCGCACCGGAACGTTGCCGACGACGGTGTCGGCCGTCGCCGTACGCCGGAAGTTCATCACCGGGGTCCACCAGCGCAGCATCTCCTCCACGGCCCCGTCGAGGAGGGAGCGGTCGGCGCGCAGCCTGGCGAGCTGGTCGGGGTTCTTGAGCAGCGCGAACATGCCGCCGGGCAGGCCGTTGCGCACCGTCTCGTTGCCGGCCACCGCGAACAGCCAGAAGAGGTTCTCGAACTCCTCGACCGCGATTCTGCCCTCCTCGTCGTCCCGCATGAGCGCGGTCATGACGTCGTCGCCGGGGTGACGCCGCTTGTACTCGCCCAGCTCGTGGGCATAGGCGTACAGGTCGGGCATGCCGGCGCGTGAGCGGGGGTTCACCGGGCCCGTGGGGCGTAGCGCGATCGCGCGTTTCGCCATGTCCGTGGCTCTCGACGCCTCGAACGCCGCGCTGGTGGAGTACTCCGCGTCCTGGTAGCCGATGACCCGGTTGGACCAGTCGAACAGCAGCCACCGGTCGGACGCGGGGATACCGAACACGTCGGCCAGGGTGAGCAGTGGCAGGTCGGCGGAGATCTCCTTGGCGAAGTCCGCCTCACCCTTCTCGGCCACCCCATCGACCAGGGCGTGCGCCCGCCGCTCGATGCGCGCCGCCAGCCGTGCCACCGCACGGGGCGTGAACGCCTTGGTCAGCAGCCGCCGGAGACGTGAGTGCTCCGGGGGGTCCATGTTGAGCATCATGCGGCGCACGTAGTCCAGGTCTTCGGCGTCCCTGATCTGCGTGGCACCCAGGTGCGAGGAGAACAGCCGCGGGTTGCGCAGCACGTGGCGTACGTCGGCGTGACGGAGGACCGCCCAGAAGCCCGGGCCGGCCGGCCAGTCGTCGACGGGTCTCTCCTCGACCCATGCGACCGGTGTCGAACGACGAAGCCGGGTCAGTGCGTCGTGCGGCACGGAGCGTACGTAGGTGTCCGGGCTGTAGATCAGCTCCGTGTCAGAGACCGGACCGCTGACTCCTCGTTGAGCCATTTTCGCCTCCCGCGTATGGACCGTAACCCTGTCCCGCGATCGATGGAAGGCCGGTATCGGCCGGTCCGGGCGTAACGCCGCGGACCTGCTGGAGCGCACGGACCACGCGACGCGCTGCCCGGGACCCGTAAGGACGTGCGCCTGGACCGCTGAAGCCGTCCGAGACCACGAGCCACCGCGCGTACAAGAGCGAGGCGCGTTACTGGACCGGCATCGAGGTCGACGGCAGCCTCCAGGAGCGCCCCTGACCCTGACCCCGGTCAGGCGCGGACGACCTTGACGCCGGCCTCCTCGTACGCGCGGACGTCGGCGTCCGCGTCGGTGACCAGCATGCCGACCTCGCCGATCCCGCAGATCCGGGCGAACGCGCGCTCGCCGAGCTTGGAGCCGTCCGCGACGACGACGACCTGCTCGGCGCGGACCGCCATCTGCCGGTTGATGCTCGCCTCTTCCTCGTTGGCGCAGGTCGCCCCGCGCTCGACGTCGAGGCCGCTGACACCGAGGAACGCCATGTCCAGCGTCACCTGGTCGAACACGCCGTTGGCCAGCGGGCCGACCAGCTCGTAGGACTGCGGCAGTGCGACGCCCCCGGTCAGGACGATCTTGATGTGCGGGCGCACGACCAGCTCGCCGGCGATGTTGAGGGCGTTCGTCACGACGGTCACCGCGGGGGAGGCACCGTCCGTGTGGAGGTCGGCGCGGGTGGCCAGCGCCCGTGCGAGCTCGGTCGTGGTCGTGCCGCCGTTGATGCCGACGACCGCACCGTGGGGTACGAGGTCGGCGGCGACCGCCGCGATGCGTTGCTTCTCCGAGGCGCGCCGCGCGCTCTTGTAGCGCAGGGGCAGGTCGTAGGTGACCGTGTGGGCGACGGCGCCGCCGCGCGTACGGGTCAGCATCTGCTGCTGGGCGAGCTGGTCGAAGTCGCGGCGGATGGTCGCCGCGGACACCGTCAGCTCGGCGGCCGCCTCCTCGACGCTGAGCCGTCCGCGGCTCGCGAGCAGGGAGAGCAGGCCGTTCCACCGCTCATATCGGCTC
This sequence comes from Actinoallomurus sp., assembly GCA_035643735.1. Lineage (GTDB taxonomy): Bacteria > Actinomycetota > Actinomycetes > Streptosporangiales > Streptosporangiaceae > Actinoallomurus. Next base: position 6,727 of record DASQPY010000453.1, read on the forward strand.
ATCCGGCGTTCAACCACGCCTCTCGTCGCCCGCGTGCTCACTCGTGGGGGCAGAGTGCAGGTCAGCGGTTAGACCAGCTGCCGCCCATGAATTTTACTGATCGTACATCGCTCACACCGCGCACGAATGTGCACGCGCGGGTTAGTTTCAATGCCGAGAAAGCCGATTTATCGGCGCAGCCGCTAACTAAGGAGCCATTCGCCGGTATTCACGCTGACGAGGCCATGGCGGGCCGCGGCGATCACGGCCTCGCGCTGCGAATGCACGCCCAGCTTGGTCAGCACACTCTGTACGTGGCTGCGGGCGGTGCTCCGGGTGATCTTCATGGAGCGCGCGAGGGCGGCGGTGTTCTCGCCGCGGACCAGCCGGGTCAGCACCTCGCGTTCGCGCGGCGTGAGGTAGTGCGCGAGCCGCTGCGCCTCGCTGCGTGGGCGCGGCGGCATGGGTGAGCCGGTGGTCGGGTCGATCACCACGTCGCCCGCGTGCACGCGGGCCAGCATGGCGACGATCTCGCCGGCCTGCTGGCCCTTGTGCGCGAAGCCCCGTACGCCCGCCGCGAGGGCCGCATCGAGCAGCTCGGCGTCGATGGAGCCAGACAGCACCACGAACCGCGTCGACGGTGCGGCACGCACGAGTCCGGGCAGGCTCTCCAGCACCGAGCCGGTGGGGAACTGCAGATCGAGCAGGCACAGGTCGGCCGGTGCCGCCTGGAGCAGCCGTAACGCCGCCTCGGGGGAGTAGACGACGCCGACCACGTCGTGTCCCGACTCGCGCAGCACCATGGCCAGCGAGTCCGCGAACACCGCGTGGTCATCGCAGATCAGTACTTTCACGGGCAGACCGCCGAGGGCAGCAGAATGCGTACCCGTGCACCGCCCAGCTCGCACCTGCGCACCTCGAGCCCGCCTCCGTAGCCGGAGACCAGGTCGTGCACGATGCCCAGCCCCAGTGAGGCGAGGCCGGCCGCCCCGCCGCCGAAGCCCGGCCCGTCATCGTCGACCTGTACGATCGTCCAGCCGTCCTCGCAGGCCACGCGCACATCGACGCGCTCTCCGGCGATCCGGCACGCGTTGTCGAGGACGTTGCGTACGGCACGCCAGAGCGCCAGTGGATCGATGTGCGCCCACGCCGGGCCTGAGGCGTAACCGACCCGGCGGATCGAGGCCAGCCGCAGCCCGTCGACGATCTCGCCGACGAGCTCGTCCACGCGGACGCGCTCGGGACTCGGAGGACCCTCGTCGGGCCGGTCGTCGTCCTCGTCGAGGCGCCGGAGCAGATGGTCCAGCCAGCGCGTCTCGCCGAGCAGCGCCTCCACGCGACGGCGGCTGGCCGGGCCGATGTCGTCGGCGACCGACATGGCGGAGGCCAGCATGATGATGGTGCCGAGTTCGTGTCGGATGTCATGCCGGATCCTGCGCCGCCACAGGTCCGGATCGCCGGCCTGGGGTGCCGGCAGAACCATCGCGTCAGTGGTCGCGGCCCCCGTGCCGCAGTCGAGCAGCGGTGCGATGGCGGAGGGTGATGAGCGCGATTGCCCTTCGACCATGACAGACCCCCGTCTTCGGAAAACATGAACCAACGTTGTCGACCGTCACTCTCTACGACGCCGGTGTCCAGGTAGGCGGCGGTAAAGACAGCGTTGCTGGCCGAAGGTGGTCAAGTGGTCACTGAGGGTAAACTAATCTTGAATTTGGAACGTCTACGTGCAATCAAGCTGCGGCGACGTCCCTCGGTAAACCTCGTCCAAAGTCACCGATAGTGACCGCGGGCTGCAGTGGTCCGCCACCCTTTTCAGTGCCGCGCGGCTCATTCGGCGCGCTTCGGCCGGATTGTCCAGAAGGTATGTAATCGCGTCGACGAGCTGTGCCGGATCGCCCGGCGCGGTGAGAAGACCCGTCTCACCGGCGCGGATGATGTCCGGGCCGCTCGGCGCGACCGTCCCCACGAGCGGCACGCCGGCCGCGGCCGCCTGGACGGCGGCGTAGGGCACTCCCTCGTGCCGGCCGGTCATCGCGAGCACGTCGAAGCCCGGCAGCAGGTCGGCCACGTCGTCGCGCCGTCCCAGCCAGATCAGCCGCTCGCCGCCGATACGCTCGGTGAACGTCCGGCCGAGCCGCCCCGGCAGCCGCGCCGCGGGGCCGCCGTCCCCGTCCGCCCAGACGCCGTAGACGTTCGAGGGCAGCCGGGCGATGGCACGCGCGAACACGTCCGGCCGCCTCGCGCCACGCGCCGGGCCGATCCCCCCGACCACCTGCGCGCCCAGGGGAAGCCCCAGAAGCCGCCGGGCCCGGGTACGCGTGCCCGCCAGGCTCGGCAGGTCCACGGCGGGCCAGATGGCCCGCAGCCGCCCCGGCGACGCCA
>DASQPY010000454.1:0-5863 GCA_035643735.1 Actinoallomurus sp.
GGGGCCGTCGGCGAGGTGCAGCGTCCGCATCCCGGCCCAGAGCTCGGCGAGCGGGAAGTCCTGGGACACTCCCCCGCCACCGTGCGCCTGGATCGCCCGGTCGATGACCCAGCTCGCCATCTCCGGCACCGCCGCCTTGATGGCCGAGACCTCGACGCGCGCGCCCTTGTTGCCGACCGTGTCCATCAGCCACGCGGTCTTGAGCACCAGCAGCCGGGCCTGTTCGATCCTGATCCGCGACTCGGCGATCCACTCCTGGACCACGCCCTGGTCGGCGATGGGCACGCCGAAGGCGACCCGCGAGGTGACCCGCTCGCACATGAGCTCCAGCGCCCGCTCGGCCATGCCGATGGCGCGCATGCAGTGGTGGATGCGGCCGGGCCCGAGGCGCTCCTGGGCGATCCGGAAGCCTTCACCCTCGCCGAGCAGGATGTTGTCCGCCGGGACGCGTACGTCCGCGAAGCCCACCTCGGCGTGCCCGCCGTGCGTGCTGTCGTCGTAGCCGAACACCGAGAGCCCGCGTTCGACGGTGACACCGGGGGTGTCCTTGGGCACGAGCACCATGCTCTGCCGCCGGTACGCGGGGCCGTCCGGGTCGGTCACGCCCATCACGATGAGGATCTCGCAGTCGGGGCTGAGCGCGCCCGAGGACCACCACTTGCGGCCGTTCAGGACGTACTCGTCGCCGTCGCGCTCGATGCGCAGGGAGATGTTCGCGGCGTCAGAGGAGGCCACGGCGGGCTCGGTCATGCAGAACGCCGACCGGATCGCACCGTCCAGCAGCGGCTCCAGCCACCGCTGGCGCTGCTCCTGGGTGCCGAACATGGCGAGGATCTCCATGTTCCCGGTGTCGGGAGCGGCGCAGTTGAAGGCGACCGGCGCGACCTTCGGCGACCGCCCCATGATCTCGGCGAGCGGAGCGTACTGGAGGTTCGTCAGCCCGGCGCCGTACGGCTCGTGCGGGAGGAAGAGGTTCCACAGGCCGCGCTTGCGCGCCTCCGTCTTGAGCTCCTGCACGACCGGTGGCGTCGACCACGGGTCGGTACGCTCACGGGCCTGCGCGGCGTAGACCGGCTCGGCGGGATAGACGTGGGAGTCCATGAACTCCAGCAACCGGTCCCGGTAGTCGCTGGTCGTCGAGTCGTATCCGAAATCCATATCCGTGTCCTCCGCGAGCGCCGGACCAGGCCATACCGACCAGTCGGTATGTCGTCACATTAGGCCGGAGGGGGCGGGGGCGTCAATGCGTCGGCCTCCTGCCGCCGGCCGCCGGGATCGCGATGGCACCCCTGCGTTCCGGTGCGCCGGAACGCACGGACCCGACCGACAGAATTGTGCCTGCTCGCCGTCAACGCCGTGTCCCGGCCGCACCCGGGCTGGGCCGAACACGACGCCCCGAGGTGTGGTGGGAGGGGTTCGCCACCGTGACCCGCGAGCTGCTCCCCCGGGCCGGCGACACCCCGGTCGCGCCGTCGGTGTCAGCGGGATCGGGCCGTGCGCGCTGCCCGCGACCGCCGCGGGCGAGCCGCTGCGGCCCGCCATTCTCTACGGCGTGGACACCCGCGCGGTCGCCGAGATCGAGGGGCTGACCGCGCGGTACGGCGCCGAGGTGATCGTCGAGCGCGGCGGCGCTCGCCGCTGACCACGCAGGCGGTCGGGCCGAAGCTGGCCCGGCTGCGCCGCCACGAGCCGGACGTGTGGCGGCGGACCCGGCGGCTGTTCATGGCCGGCTCCTATCTCGTGCACGAGCTGACCGGCCGGATCCGGTTCGACGGTGCTCCGCGACCTGTACCCGGCGACACGTGACGCCGCGCACGCCCTCGCGGCGCTGTCCCACGGGCCCGGCTGAGCGGCGGGCGTCAGCGCCCGCGCGCCCTTTCCGCGCGGGCTCTTACTGGGCCCGGCCCTTCTCGTCGCCCCGATCGACATCGAGGCCGACGATGGACTCGCAGCGGTTGCACCGCCATTCGGCGATGACCGACTCCGCGCCCATGTCACGTGTCCGGTAGGGCTTGGCGATCTTTTTCCGCCGCATTCCGTACCCACAGCTCGAATGCATCATCAGACCGCACTCGTGGCAGGGCCATACGTCGTCCCCGGGGTGGTCGCAGCCGGGACAGACCGGGCGGTCGTCGTACGCGCCAGGGGGGTCGAGGTCGGACCGCCAGCCGTGTTCGAGGTCGAGGTACTCATCCTCGGGCCAGTGGTGGTCCGCGAGCCAGGCGAGGTACTCCTCGGCGTCCGCGGCGAGGTTGGCCGTCATGGACTCCGGGTGCCGCCATACGAGGTCGGCGGGTACGCGGTCCCGGCGGCGGACCGCCATGACCGGTACGAGTGTGAGGAGGGCGAGGGGTAGAAGCACGACTGGGACGATCATGATTCGGCGTCCGCGCGCATGCTCGAATCGTCGGTGACGCGTCGTCGCGGCAATGCTGCGGGGGGCACTGCGGTTCCCACGGGGGCGTCCTTTCATGAGTCACTGCTGGGGGAGAAAGATCACAAGGACCCTGGTCCACACGCACGTGGGGTTGTTCACAAAGCGGTATGAACAGTATCGAATCCCGGGTTGGCTAGGAAATCGATCAAACAATTTAGTGATCATTTCCGGAAGTGCCATTGGTCGCGATCAGCGCCTCTTCATGATCGGAAAAAGTGGAAGCGGACACCGGATCCGGTCCGTCGCCGACCTGGGTATCGGAGGGCCGATGGGCAGGCGGCGACGGACCTGGGCGGTCGGGACTCAGACCCGCCGGGAGCCCTTCAGCCGCATCGCGTGCTCGACGATCGCGATGAGGACCTGGACGGCGGACTCGCGCCGGCGCACGTCGCACATGACGATCGGCACACCCGGGTCGAGGTCGAGTGCCACCCGGACCCGCGCCTCGCCGTACCTGGGGGCACCGTCGAAGTGGTTGACCGCCACCACGAACGGCGTGCGGCGCTGCTCGAAGAAGTCGATCGCGCCGAAGCAGTCGGCCAGCCGCCGCGTGTCGGCCAGCACGATGGCGCCGACCGCGCCGCGGGCGAGGCCCTCCCACATGAACCAGAAGCGCTCCTGCCCGGGAGTGCCGAACAGGTACAGCACGATGTTGCTCTCGAAGGTGATGCGGCCGAAGTCCATGGCCACCGTCGTGGACTCCTTCGGCTGCACGCCGGCGACGTCATCGAGGGCGTGTCCCGCCTCGCTGCGCGCCCCCTCCGTCCGCAGCGGGCGGATCTCGCTCGCCGTGCTCACGAGTGTGGTCTTGCCGACGCCGAACCCTCCGGCGATCAGGATCTTGATCGCGACCGGCCGGGCGCCGGCGGGCCGTTCAAAGAGTGTGGAGCTCATCCAGCACCATGCGGAGTACCGCCTCATCACGCGCGAATTCGGATGGCGCGGGCGTGCTCACCCTCGCCAGTCCCTTGTCTGTCAGATCTCCGATCAGGACGCGGACCACGCCGAGCGGCAGGTCCAGGTCCGACGCCAGGTCCGCTACCGTGACCGGCTGTCGGCAGCGGGAGAGGACGCGCAGGTGCTCGGGCTCGAGCCACCTGCGGTCCATCCTCGACGGCGCGGCGCCGACGACGACGGCGACCAGGTCCAGTTGCCGCCCCTGCGAACGAGTCCGTCCCCGTGTGACGGCGTACGGCCGGACCACCGGTCCCGCCGCCTCATCGAACCAGCGCCGCCTCCGCTGCCCCACCGGAGATCACCCCCCGCCCGGTGTTCCACCTGCCGACCTCGGCGCGGTCGCGAGATGCCGCCGGACCCGCTTGACCAGCCGGGTCATCTCGTACGCGATGAGGCCGATGTTGGCCTCGCCCTCGGCCAGCACGGCCAGGCAGGACCCGTCTCCGGCCGCCATCACGAACACGTACGCCGACTCCAGCTCGATGACCGTCTGACGGATGTCCCCGCCGCCAAAGGTATCGCTGACACTGCGCGCCAGGCTGTGGAATCCGGCCGCGAGTGCGCCGAGGTGCTCGGCGTCGGCGGGCATGATGCCGCGCGACATGCCCATCGGCACGCCGTCCCCGGACAGGATCATCGCCTGACGCACCTGGGCGACCCGCCCGACGAGGTCGTCCAGCAACCAGTTCAGCTCACCGGTCGTGTCGAGCATCCGCCCTCGCCTTCCAAGGAACTCACTCGTCGGGTTCTTCTTCCTCGCGCCCACGCATCCAACCCTCTTGGAGCGAGGTCATCAGCGAACGGGTCTCCTCCGGGGGCCGGGTGGTCGGCGGCCCCGTGCCCACCGGTCCGGGCGGGGGTGTGTCGTCGCGCAGCTGCGGGGCCAGGTTCGCCTGGCGGACGCGCCGGGGCAGCTCCGGCGCGCCGGGATCGGTACCGTCACCGGCCGCGCCGAGCGCTCTCACCGGCCCGCTGATCCGCGGACCGGCCGCACCCACCGGCTCGCTCGCCGGGCGCCATCCGGAACCGACGGACGGCTCGTCGGACCAGGTCTGGTCGTAGTCCGAGCCGTCGTCACCGGCGATGAAGTCCAGGGGGATCGTCACGGTGGCGCGCGCGCCACCGTAGGGCGACAACGTCAGCCGCACGCCGATCCCGTGCCGCTCGGCCAGCCTGCCGACGATGAACAGGCCGAGACGGTCGCTGTCCGCCAGGTCGAACTCCGGCGGATGCGCCAGCCGGTGGTTCGCGTCGGCGAGCTCGGCGTCGTTCATACCGATGCCGAGGTCCTCGATCTCGACCAGGTAGCCCTGGGCGGCCAGCTCACCGCGTACGCGCACCTGGGTGGGGGGCGGGGAGAAGGCGGTGGCGTTCTCGATCAGCTCGGCCAGCAGGTGGGTGACGTCGGCAACGACACTGCCATCGAGCGCGGCGGGCGACGCGGCGTCCACGACGACCCGGGGGTAGTCCTCCACCTCGGCGATCGCCGCGCGCAGGATGTCACGTACGACCACCGGGTGGCGCCAGCCGCGCGTCGGCGGGGCGCCGGACAGGATCACCAGGCCCTCGGCGTGGCGCCGCATGCGGGTCGTGAGGTGGTCGAGAGCGAACAGGTCCTCCAGGGCATCCGGGTCCGACGCCTCGCGCTCCATCGTGTCGAGCATGCTGAGCTGGCGGTGCAGCAGCGACTGGCTGCGCCACGCGAGGTTGAGGAAGACCTGGCTGATGCCCTGCCGCAGGCGCGCCTCGGCGATGGCCGACTGCACGGCGGTCCGCTGCAGCGTGCTCAGCGCGTCGGCGACCCGGGAGACCTCCTTGCTCCGGCCCACCGTGAGCGGCGGGACCTCGGCGTCGACGTCGACCTTCTCTCCCGCCCTGAGCCGTTTGATCACCTGAGGCAGGCGGTCCCCGGCCAGGTCGAGGGCGACCCGCTCGAGGCCGGCGAGCTCCCGTGCCAGACTCCGCCCGAAGAACACCGACACGGCGATCGACGCCACGACGGCGAGAAGACCGAACCCTGCCGCCGCGTACAGCAGGAACATGATCCGGTCGCCGATCGGCTTGGCCTCGGCGGTGAGGACGGCGCCGGCGCGTTCGGTCGCCTGCGGCCACGTCCTCGTCAGCGGCGCGACGGTGGACCGCCAGTCATCCGCTTTCGGCGCGAGCGAAACTTTCGCCCCACCGGCGACAATGGCGTCCTCCAGGCTACGGAGGGTGGTGAACTCCGGCGAGCCGGCGAGCCGGTCAAGGGGACCGCGCAGGCTGGGCTTGATGTCCGCGAGTCCCGTATCAAACAAATAGCGCTCATTGTCCGCACTCCGCGCGAACAGCGTGAACTCCGCGCCGGTGAACCTGTGCTCATGTCTGGCCAGCGCCGCCGCCACGAGCGCGTTCTCGCGCATCACGAACTCCTTTGCGGTGCTCACCGAGCCGATCGCGGTGCCCTGCTGGTAGACGTCCGGATCATTG
>DASQPY010000455.1:0-6176 GCA_035643735.1 Actinoallomurus sp.
CGATTCGGTGGCGTACGGGGCCGGGACCACAACGAGGACGCCGTCGCCGCGGTCCTCCCGGTGACATGCCCGCCACGGCACGCCCACCGCGTCGAACGCCTTCTCGATGATCCGGTAGAGCCCGGACCGTACGTAGAGCTGAACGTCGTCGTCGCGCCGGCGGTCGCCGAAGGCCACGACGTCGAACGCCACGATCGAGCACTGCTGTGACCCGCCTCCGGCGGGTGCGTTCGGCAGGTGCGCCAGGACCTGCGCGGACAGGCGCCGGCCGATCGCCTGACCCAGGTTCGCCGACAGTAGGCGGGCCGCACGAGGACGGAGGTGGGAGGCGGACCGGACCAGGCCGGTCGCCCCGGTACGGGGGTGGTGGGGGGTCGCCATGGTGGTCGGATCCTCCTCTCAGCCGCGGTCACCGAAGGGACCGAGCGATGAATCCGCCCCACGACGGCCGGCGGCGCTGCCGGCGTCGAGGGGCGGTCGGGTGAAAGGTGCTACGCGACGTGCTCGCGGTCCAGCGAGCCGGGTCGAACCTCGGCCGGCTGTGGCCGCCGGACGTAGACGCCGGCCCACATTCGCGCCCACGCCGAGCGCTCGTCCGGCGCCAGCGGGGTCAGTGGGTCACGGCTGCTGGACCTGATGAACGCCCAGAGCATCTCCGCGGCCGCGCCGAAGAACGCGATCGCGATCACGAGTAGGACGAGACTTGCCGAGTCGAGCCAGTTCACGAGCTTCCCCTCTCGCTCGCACCGCACGGATTGTGCGGGTTTCCGTTCCGCCCCCTGATGTGGCCCTCGTCAATGCCTGAGGGCCCGTGGCGACCCGGCGACTCTGCCGACCGCCCTAACGGGATGATCACTCTGCTAAGGTTGACTCATCCCAACCATTCAATTGATACCTTCAATACCCCTTGATGGAATCATTAACCTCGTTTGGTTGATTGGGTTCATGTGACCGGTTTGGGCCAGGCGACACCCGCTCGCCGTCAGACGTCATACATTCGCCTCGTCGGCGGGACCGGGCTGGAGGAGTGATCATGGCGATCTCCAAATGGCGCTCGATCGCGGATGACCTGATCAAGAAGATCGACAGCGGGGAGATCCCTCGCGGGGCGCAGCTGCCGACCGAGCTTGAGCTGCAGGTCGAGTACGACGCGTCCCGCAACACCGTCCGTGACGCCATCAAGTGGCTGACGCAGCGACAACTGGTCGTGACCCACGCCGGGCGAGGCACCTTCGTCTCCAGGAAGATCATCCCCTTCGCCGTCGAGCTTTCTCCGCGAAGCGGGGTCGAACCTGGCAGCGACGAGGGCGGCGCGTACGTCGCCAGCGCCCGGATCCAGAACCGCCGGCCGAGCATGTCCGACCCGCGGGTGGAGATCCGCAAGGCGACCGGGCCGATGGCCAGGCAGCTTCAGATCGAGGAGGGCGCGCGGGTCGTCAGCCGCCACCAGCAACGGCTCATCGACGACGACCCGTGGTCTCTGCAGACCTCGTTCTATCCGATGACGTTCGTCAACAGGGGCGCCGAGCGCCTCGTGGACGCGATCGACATCGAAGAGGGCGTGGCGAAATATCTCCAGCAGGAGCTGGGCCTCACACAGGCCGGCTACCAGGACCTCATCGGCGTCCGTCCTCCCGACCAGGACGAGTCGGTCTTCTTCGACCTTCCGGAGAACACGAGCGTTACGCTGATCGAGCTCTCCCGCACCGTCTACGCCACCGGTGGTGAGCCGATGCGGTACACCGTGACCGTCTATCCGGCCGACCGGAACATGCTCTACTACAACATCGGTGACGTGCCGGAGGCCCGCGCCGAGGTCGACGGGCCCGCCTGACGCCCTGGCGTACCGGTCGCCGGCCGGCTCCGAAAAGACGGATACCGCCCGCGCGGCCGTAGTGGCGCACGGGCGGTGACCGACGGGGGACGTGGAGCCAGCGGGCGGGGCCGATAGCGGGGGGACGGGTCAGGCGCGGCCGCCGGGTAGCGCGACGAGGCCCACCCCGCCTCCGGCCGCCGCCGCCCGCAGCGCCACGGGAGCCATCCGGGCGTGTTCGGTACGCCGGACGAAGCCGTGGTACTGGACGCCCTTGGCGTTCACGCGCACGGGCTGGAACTCCTCGGGATCGAGCGAGCAGAACCCGGTACGTATGACGTCCTGGTACAGGGTCTGCGAGACGATGAGCGCGAGGTCGCGATCCTGCTCGTCGGCGAGAAGCCGGCGTAGCGGCCTGGCGTCCAGGAGCCGGCTGACCACGATCGGCGCGTCGCCGGCGGGCCCGAACGGTCCGGGCGTCAGCGTCCCGTGGTGCATCGCGACCCGGAGCCGCAGGCGCGTCCCGGCCTTCCGGTTGAACTCTCCGAGGATCGTCTCGAGCTGACGGGTGAAGTCGCCGACCACCACGGAGACATCCACGTCCTCGGGCAGGACCACCAGCTCACCGTCACCGCTGACCTGTTCGTACCACTCTCGCTGGTCGAGGCCGGTGTTCTGAGCGGCCGCGTTGAGGATGCGGTGCAGCTCCGTCTGCGCCCGCAGCTGTTCACGCGCGTCCCGCGTACTGTACTTCTCGACGTCCACCGCCAGGACAAGACGGTACATAAGCCGAACGCTGCCAAAACCGTTCGTGCACGACATGGGCACCTCCAAAACGAACTGGGCCGTCCGCCCTCATTCGCTCCACTTCGGAGTGAGTGTGCCTCTCAGAGGTAAACCATGACGTCCATTTCCCGCTACGCCCCTCGAGCCACCTCCACATCGTCACGAAACGTGCGTCTCTTAGACGTAAAAGTTGTGGCGACGGTTCACCGGATGATTCCACACGGGCACCCGAAGTAAGAGGATAGTCGCCCTCTGGACAGCACATATCGTGGTTGCGTCGCAGTACGCCGCCCCACTCGGCGCGACCTCCTCCGGTATTACCGGTCGTCGAAAACCCAGGATTAAGACAGGATCATTGTCCGAATAGTCGGGCATTTCTTAAATACCCTCCGGTATCTCAAAGTCGCGCCCTAGGGAAGAGGAGACCGGACCACGCCGCGCCGAACCATCGGGTTCGGCAGACAATTGATCAAGAAAACCGCGCCATGTCAGGTGTCACAGCCGGCGACTACTTGCTGTGACAATCGGGTAGCTAGCTGTCGTGACCGACATAACGGAGGGGGACGTCGGCGAGGGCAGGCTTCTGGTCATCGGTGGCAGGGAGAACCGCACCTGCGGCACTGGACCGCTCAAGGAGTTCGTCGCCCTCTCCGGTGCGCGTCGTTCACGCATCGTCGTCGTGACCACGGCCACCGGTGTGCCCGAGGAGGTCACCGCGGAGTACGCCATGGTGTTCAGCCGCCTCGGCGTCTCATCGGTGACCGAGCTGCGGCTCATCGGCCGCACGACGGCCGACGACCCGGCTTCACTTACCATGCTCGAGCAGGCGACCGGCGTGCTGATCAGCGGTGGCGACCAGTCACGGCTCAGCATGCTCGTCGGCTCGAAGACCAACTCGCTCCTGCACCACCGGCTCCACCGCGACGGACTGGTGATCGCCGGCACCAGCGCGGGTGCGACCGCGCTGGGCCGCTGGATGATCCTCGGCGGTGACGGGGCGACGTCTTCGGTACGGATCGGGCCAGGGCTGGACCTGCTCGGCAACGTACTGATCGACATGCATTTCGCCGAACGCGGCCGGCTGCCGCGGCTGCTCAGCGGTATCGCCCTCGACGTGCAGTACCTGGGCGTCGGGATCGATGAGGACACCGCGATCGTGGTCGACGGCGCCCGCTTCGAGGTGATCGGCCGCGGCGTGGTCACCGTCGTGGACGCCGACCGGGCCACCGTCGCCCCTGCCGCGAACAACCCGATGGCCCTGTTCGACGTTCGTCTGCATCTCCTTCCGGCCGGCTGCTGTTTCGACCTGGAGCAGCGCAAACCGTGGTTCGGCCCGACACGGGAAGAAGAGGAGTAAGCCGTGCACCTCGACCATCTGCGCTGGCTCGGCGGCCCCAATCTCTACGTCTCACGACCGGTGGCGATCGCCCGCCTCGAGCTGGAGGAGCTCACCGGCCGGGAGACCACGGACTTCGTCGGCTTCGCCGAACGACTGGTGTCCCTGCTGCCGGGCCTGACCCAGCACCACTGTTCGGCCGGGCGACCCGGCGGGCTGCTGGGGGCGATGGCCCGCGGGACCTATTTCGGGCACGTCACCGAGCACGTGGCGCTGGAGCTGTCCGCGATGATCGGCCGGGAGGTCTTCTTCGGCCGTACGGTGTGGGCGGGCGCGCCGGGACGCTACGACGTCATCCTGGAATGCCCGCGCGACGAGCCACCCGAGACCTCGGTCGTGGAGGATCTGATCCGGCTGGCGATCCGGACCGTCACCGAGCTGCTGGCCGGCCGCACTCCCGGCCTGACCGCGCCGCTGTCGGCCATCGCCTCCGCGTACGGGGAGGCCCGGCTGGGTGTCAGCACCGCGGCACTGGCCGAGGCGGCACGGCGCCGCGGCATCCCGGTACGCCGGATGGGCCATCTGAACCTCCTGCAACTCGGGCACGGACGCCACCGGCGAATGGTCTGGGCGGCCATGACCGACCGGACCTCGGCGGTCGGCATGGAGACGGCCGCGGACAAGATGCTGACGAAATGCCTGCTGGAGGAGGCCGGCCTGCCCGTGCCGAACGGGCACGTCGTGGCATCCGCCGACGCCGCCATGTCGGTCTTTCGCGCCATCGGCGGGCCGGTCGTGGTCAAGCCGCTGTCCGGCCACCAGGGCGAGAAGGTCTCGATCGAGCTGACCGACCCCGTCGCGGTGGCCACCGCCTTCCGCGATGCCGCGACGGTGTGCGAAGAGGTGCTGGTGGAGGCCTACGTACCCGGCCGCGATCACCGGGTGCTCGTGGTCGGCGACCGTGTCGTGGCCGCCGCGGAGCTGAGCCCGGCGCGGGTGACCGGCGACGGACGGTCCACCATCGCCGAGCTCGTCGCCGCCGCCAACACCGACCCGGCACGCGGCGAGGGACACGACCGGCCGCTCACCCGCCTGACGCTCGGCGACACCGAGCTCGCCCACCTGGCCGCCCGTGACCTGCATCCCGGCTGCGTGCCCGCCGACGGCCAGGTGGTCTCGCTGCGCCGCAACGCGAACCTGTCGACCGGCGGCACCAGCAAGGACGTCACCGATCGCGTGCATCCGGACATCGCACGGCTCTGCCGCCGGGTGGCGGCCGCGGTCGGGCTCGACGTCTGCGGCATCGACCTGCGGCTTCCGGACATCGGCGCGCCGGTGCCGCCGGACGCCGCCGGCATCGGAGTGATCGAGGTGAACGCCTCACCGGGGCTGCGCATGCACCTCGCCCCGTACGAGGGCAGCTCCCGCGACGTCGCCGCGGAGATCATCGACCACATGTACCCGCCCGGGATCTCGGCAAGAATCCCCCTCGTCACCGTCACCGGCACCAACGGGAAGACCACCACCGTGCGCATGGTCGCGCACCTGCTGGGCCAGGACGGCCGTACCGTCGGCATGTGCACGACCGAAGGCGTCTACCTGGGCGCCGACCTCCTCTACAAGGCCGACGCGTCCGGCCCGCGGTCGGCCCAGATGGTGCTGGGCAACCGGGCGGTCGAGGCGGCCGTGCTGGAGACCGCGCGCGGCGGGATCGTCCGGCGCGGGCTCGGCTATGACCGTGCCGACGTCGCGGTCATCACCAACATCACCGACGACCACCTCGGCGTCGACGACATCACCACGATCGACGACCTCGTCGAGATCAAGGCCCTGGTCGCCGAGGAGATCAAGTCCGGCGGTCATATCGTGCTGAACGCGGACGATCCACGCGTCGCGGAGTTCGCCCACCGCCCGTCGGTGCGGAGACGCAAGCCGGTCGTCCGATACTTCGCCCACAGCGGAGCCAACCCGGTCATCGAGCGGCACCTGCGCCTGGGCGGTATCGCCTACTACACCGAGGACGGCTGGCTGGTCGAGGCGGCGGGCCGCCGGACCAGCGCGCTGCTCCCGGTCGCCGACGTCGCGGGCTCCTTCGGCGGAAAGGCCGACTACATGATCGCCAACGCGCTGGCCGCCGCCGCGGCCGCACGCGCGCTCGGCGTTCCGGCGAGCATGGTGGCGCACGGGCTGCGGACCTTCGACCCGCACCGGTGCAATCCGGGCCGGGGTTGTTCGTTCCGC
>DASQPY010000456.1:0-3963 GCA_035643735.1 Actinoallomurus sp.
AACCTTTCGGGCATGTCGTATGCGATGACCGGCATGAGGACGACCCTACGCTCCGCCACCGACCGGCGCGTCACTGTCCTGGCCGGACTTCGCAAGAAGATCGTCGACTTTCCCGCCGTTGTCGTTCAGGCGGACCACGAAGGGACGCATCTCCGTGTAACGGATCACGGTCACGGCCGCCGGATCGGCCTGGATGCGCTGGAACTGGTCCAGGTGCAACCCCAGGGCGTCGGCGACGATCGACTTGATGATGTCGCCGTGGCTGCACACGAGGAACGTCGCGTCCGGCTTGAGGCCGTCGTTCCACTCGCGTACGGCGGTCACGGCGCGGTGCTGGGCGTCGGCCATGGCCTCACCGCCGGGGAAGCGGACCGCGCTGGGATGGGCCTGGACGACCTTCCAGAGGTCCTCCTTGGCCAGCTCCTCGAGGGGACGGCCGGTCCAGTCGCCGTACCTGACCTCGCCGAACCGGTCATCGGTCTGCACCTGGAGGCCGTCACGCCCGGCCACCAGGGCCTGCGCGGTCTCCTGGCAGCGGTCCAGGGGGCTCGCCACGACCAGGTCCAGCGGGACCGGCGCGAGCCGCGCCGCGAGTTCGGCGGCCTGCGTACGGCCGCGCTCGTTCAGGTGCACTTCGGGCGTCCAGCCGGCCAGCACCGGCCCGGTCATCTCGGTCAGCCCGTGACGCACCAAGAGGAGAGTTGCCACGTCGTGAACTGTAGCCGGACATCCGCCGGTGATTGACGCCGAAGGTCACGGGTAGGTCATGTTGCACCCTCCTCAGCCCCCCACCCTGGACAATGTCCTCATGATCATGGATTGCGCCATCTATCGGAAAGGCGTCCGCGACGACGTCGAGGGTGACCTGAGCGACGCTCTGGACGCCGCGCGTGAGAACGGTGACGCCTTCATGTGGATCGGCCTGCACGAGCCGACCACCGAGGAGTTCGACCAGGTCGCCGACGAGCTGCAGCTGCACCCCCTGGCGATCGAGGACGCGGTCCACGCCCATCAGCGCCCGAAGCTGGAGCGCTACGGCGACACGCTCTTCGTGGTGGTCAAGACGCTGCGCTACCTCGACGCGACCTCCGACATCGAGGTCGGCGAGATCATGCTGTTCGTCGGCAAGGACTTCGTCATCACCGTCCGGCACGGCGAGGGCGCGCCGCTCAAGGCCGTACGCCAGCGCCTGGAGGCCGACAAGGAGCTGCTCCACCACGGGCCCAGCGCGGTCCTCTACACGGTCCTGGACGAGATCGTGGACCGCTACGGCGCGATCGCCCACGAGGTCGAGATCGACATCATCGACCTGGAGCGCCGGGTCTTCTCCAGCCAGCGGACCATGGTCACCGAGAACATCTACGAGCTCAAGCGCGAGGTGCTGGAGTTCCGCGGCGCCGAGGACCCGCTCGTCCCGGTGCTGCAGGACATCGTCAAGGGCCGGGTCAGCGTCGCCCCCGGCACGACGGAGTACTTCCGCGACGTCCTGGACCATCTGCTGCGCGTCGACGAACAGGTCGACTCCCACAACGAGCTCCTGACGAACGTGCTGAACGCGCACCTCGCCCAGGTCGGCATGCAGCAGAACGAGGACATGCGCAAGATCTCCGCCTGGGCGGCGATCCTCGCCGTGCCCACGTTGGTCACCGGCGCGTACGGCATGAACTTCACGCACATGCCCGGGCTGACCGAGTGGTGGGGCTACCCGGCCGCGGTGGTGCTCATCGTCGGCATCTGCGCCAGCCTGTACCGCTGGTTCCGCAAGAGCGGCTGGCTGTAGGCGCCCTGCCCGCGGGCGCCGGCGTCAGGTGGCGGCGATGGCGCCCGCGGCGAGCAGGCCGAACAGGATGCCGCCGAGCGCGACCCGGTAGTAGACGAACACCAGGGTCGAGTGGCGGACGAGGAACTTCAGCAGCCAGGCGATCGAGGCGTAGCCGACCACGAACGACACCACCGTGGCGACGGCCGTACCCGCGATCGGCACCGAGCCGTCGCCGACCTTGCGCAGCTCGAAAAGGCCGGACAGGACGACCGCCGGGATCGACAGCAGGAAGGAGTATCGCGCGGCCGCCTCGCGGGTGTAGCCGAGGAACAGGCCGCCGGTGATGGTCGAGCCGGACCGCGAGGATCCGGGGATCAGCGCGAGGCACTGGAAGCCACCGATGATCAGGCCGTCGCGCATGTTGAGGTCGCCGATCTCGCGCTTCTGCCGGGCCGCCCATTCGGCGACCAGCAGGACGAGGCCCATCACGATCAGCGAGCCGGCGTTGATCCACAGGTTGCGGGCCGGGCCCTCGATCGCGTGGTTGAACACCAGGCCGACCACGGAGACCGGGATCGTGCCGAGGCCGACGTACCAGCCCATCCGGGCGTCGAGGTGGTGGCGGAGCTCCTTGTCGAACAGGCTGCGGAACCACGTCGAGGCGATGCGGACGATGTCGCGCCAGAAGTAGATGAGGACCGCGAGCATGGTGCCCAGCTGGATCACCGCCGTGAAGGCCGCGCCCGGGTCCTTCCATTTGAGCAGCCGCGGCACGATCAGGAGATGGGCCGAGCTCGAGATCGGCAGGAACTCAGTAAGTCCCTGGACGACTCCGAGCACGGTCGCTTGCACGAAGTTCACGGGTGCGGGATCTCCTTCGATCGCCTCGTGACCGGGCGATGTTTCGCTGTTCGAGTGACCCCGGCAGCCTAGCGAGCCGAATGGGTGCGTGAGGACGAACCACTCCGCGCCCGATACGCTCCGCAGGCATGGAACAGCGTCACCTCGGCCGAAGCGGCCTCTCCGTTTCCCGCCTCGGCCTGGGCACGATGACGTGGGGCGGTGACACCGACGCCGAGGACGCCGCCGACCAGCTCGCCACGTTCGTGGGGGCCGGCGGCAATCTCATCGACACCGCGGACGTCTACTGCGGAGGCGACAGCGAGCGCGTGATCGGGGACCTGCTCCGCGAGGTCGTCGACCGCGAAGATGTGGTGATCGCCACAAAGGCGGTGCTGACCGCCGAGGGCGCCCGCGACGCGTCGCGCCGCCACCTCCTGCGCGCGCTCGACGCCTCACTCGAGCGGCTCGGCGTGGACCATGTCGACCTGTGGCAGCTGCACGCGTACGACTCCCGTACGCCGCTGGAGGAGACGCTGTCGGCCCTGGACGAGGCGGTCGCGTCGGGCCGCGCGCGTTACGTGGGCGTCTCGAACTACGCCGCGTGGCAGCTCGCCACGGCGGCCACCTGGCAGCGCGCCTGGCCGGGCCGTACACCGATCGTGTCGACGCAGGTGGAGTACTCCCTGCTGCGGCGCGACGTGGAGGACGACGTGGTGCCGGCGGCGCAGGAGCTGGGAGTGGGGATCCTCCCCTGGTCCCCGCTGGGCCGCGGGGTGCTGACCGGCAAGTACCGTACGGGCATCCCGGCCGACTCACGCGCGGCCGCCCCGCACTACGCCGACTTCGTCGAGCCGTACCTCAACGAACGCGGCGGGCGCATCGTGGAGTCGGTGTCGACGGCGGCCGAGGGCCTCGGTGTGTCGCCGCTGGCGGTCGCGCTGAGCTGGGTGCGGGACCAGCCCGGAGTGGTGGCGCCGATCGTGGGGGCGCGGACGGCGGGTCAGCTCGCGGTCATCCTCGAAGCCGAGGAGATCACCCTGCCGGACGAGATCCGCGACGCCCTGGACGATGTGTCCACCGAGGACGACTGACGTCCGGTCTCCGGTCGCGTGGCATGCGCGCGGTACGGCTGACGTCATAGGGTGACCGTCGATGAATGACACATCCTCCGGTCTGCCTGCGGACCTGGTCGAGTTGTTCGCGTCGGCCGAGGTTCCGCTACGGCTCGCCCATGACGTCGTCACGTGTCTCGGCCCGGGTGCCGCCAGGGAACTGCGCGACAACCCGTGGCGGCTGCTGAGCGTGCCTGGCGTACGCCCTGAACAGGCCGACTTCTTCGCGCGCCGGCTGCTGGGCCC
>DASQPY010000457.1:0-11386 GCA_035643735.1 Actinoallomurus sp.
ACGGGTCGAGAAGGGTATTGACGACGAGGGAAGGCGAGTTGGCCGAGTAACGGGCCAGAAGGTCAGCGGGCAGTGAGCGGACCGGGACGCGATCGTGGACGGTGAGCTTGCTGGTCCGGCCACAGGAAACGCAGCTGACCAGGAGCCAGACGTCGAGAACTTTGCCGTTGGCGTTGACGCGGAACCTGCCGTTGCCGATGGTGGCGCGGCCGGAAGGGCAGGCCACGCACCGGAGGGCGAGCAGAGGCAGGCGGGTGCGCCGCACCGCCCAGGGCAGCACGATATGAGGATGTGAAGACATGATCTCTCTGAAGACCTGACGAAGAGCACGGAAAACAGAGCCGACGACGTCGTCGGCGACCAATGCGCAGGAAAGTGTCAGGTCTAAAGAGCAGGCGGCGTCATGCGCGCGAAGTCCTCACGTAGGGGTGAGAACACAAGGAACCCATTTCATCCTCGGGTGGAGGGCTGCTGATCACAGCATGATCGCGATGCGTCGATTGGGCCGTGACGTGAAGAAGCTCCTGGTAGACGGGTTGATCACACAACCAATACCTGTCACAACCAGGAGCTTCGGGTGTTGTTCTACCGTGCTGCGGTCGATTTGTCGCGTTCAACGCTGAACTACGTTGCCGGGCTGATCCGCCGGCACCGCAAGAAGATCGCCTCGACATGGCGGCTGCTCAACCCCGGACGGCAAGCGCTGCTGGTGCTGGTGTACCTGCGCAAAGATGAGACGTTCGCCGAGATCAGCGCGGGCTTCGCAGTGTCGGCCACAACAGCCTGGCGGTACGTGGAAGAGACGGTGATGCTGCTGTCGGCGCGCTCGCCCAAGCTCACGCAGGCGTTGCGGAAGGCCGCCCGGGACGGGCTGACCCACGTGATTGTGGACGGGACGCTCATCCACACCGACCGGGTCAAGGCCGACCGGCCCTACTTCTCCGGCAAGCATCGTGTGCACGGCATGAACGTGCAGGTCATCGCCGGGCCGGACGGGACGATCCTGTGGACGTCCGGAGCACTGCCAGGCTCCACCCACGACCTGACCGCAGCCCGGATCTGGGGGATCTTGCGTGAACTGGAGAAGGCAGGGATCCTCACCCTGGCCGATAAGGGCTACCAGGGCGCCGAGGCCACGATGGTGATCACGCCCTACAAGGGCAAGAACAAGCCCGAAGCGCAAAAACAGGCCAACCGGTCTCACGCCCGCCTACGCGGGCCCGGTGAGCGCGCCAACGCCCAACTCAAATCATGGCGCATCCTGCATAAACTCCGGTGCAGTCCCACCAAGGCCGGCCACCTGGTCAAGGCCATCGCCGTGCTACAGAACCACCGCGTGGCACAAGCCGCCCGCGGATGAAATGGGTTCAAGGTAGGCGACCACCATCCACAAGATCCACCCGTTTTCGCGGCCGTCAGCAGGAGGCTTTGGAAAGCCCATGTGCCGAGGGAGGGGGCAGGGGTGGTTGAGGTGGTGCGCAGGCCGCCGATGAGCCGGGTGAGGTGGTGCCTGCGGTCCGCTCCGCCGGTGTCAGTCGGAACTCCGTCACCCACGCCTCAAGGATCTCCGCTGTCCAGGTCCAGACCGTCGCCACGCTCCGGGGCTCGGGCGGCCTTCCGGGACGCGATCTTGTTCAAGGTCGCCTAGCTCCTGGCAGACCGCCGTCCAGCCGTAGGCCGGATCGACCACGTACGGGCAAAAGGAGCGCAGCGCATCCTGGTAGGAACGCAGCGTCGAGTGCGCGCAGCCACGCACTCCCCGCAGATCACCGAACCACTCATCGGCGTGCTGAGAAGTCCGTTGCCATGGAAACGCCCCGGCGTGGACGAGAAACGCACGCAGACGTGCCTCGCGTTTGTCGACCGTGGACAGGGCAAGGTTCCTCGCCAGCTGCTGGTTCCGCCAGCCGTCCGGCATCGCCTCGAACACCCGCTCCTGCGGATGCGGCAACGCCGTCTCCACCAGTCACCAATACGCAGGGAACGGGCAGCACTCTTGATCACTGGTCGTTGGGCTCGTGGGCTTCGGCTTTCGTGTAGAGGATCTCCCGGGCCTGCTCGGCGGCGCGGGCGAAGCTTTCGCCGACGAAGTCGAGGTAGCGGGCGACGTTCTCGAGGCGGACGGCGGCCGGGGTGCCGGGGCCGAGGACGCCAACGCCCTTCCGCGCGATGTCGACCTGGTTGGCGATGTCCCGGGCGGCGGCCATCATCGACTGGTAGTAGAGGTCGTCGTCGACGACGTAGCGCTCGCGGCGGTTTTCGTCGCGTTCCCGGCGGATGAGGGTAAGCCTTTCCAGGAAGGCGATCGCTTTGGAGATGGACGCCGGGCTGACCTGGAGGCGCTGGACGAGTTCGGACGCGGTGAGGCTGCCGGAGTCGGTGGTGTAAAGGCAGACCAGCACCCGCGACATCATCTTGGGCAGGCCCGAAGCCATAAGGAAATCCGTGAACATCTCCTCGTACTCGCGGACGGCCTCGGCGTCGCGTCCGTGCGGCAGAGGGACCGCCTGCGGCCCTCGGGACGAGGCAGACCTGCGCCGGTGGGCGCGCCGTTCCGTGGCGCGGTGGGCCAGGTCGGCCCGGTAGCCGGTGGGGCCGCCGTTGCGCATCACCTCGCGCGTGACCGTCGAGGTCGGACGGTCCAGACGTCTGGCGATCTCCGCGTAGGCGAGACTGTCGGCCAGCCCCAAAGCGATCTGCTGGCGTTCCTGCTGGGTGAGCCTGCCTCCCGGCATCGCGTTCTCCTCCGTGGTCCTTGATGCCCCCCAGCATAGCGTTCACATCATGACCATTGCAACAGTAAGGCTGTTCTTCGTTGCGTTACCGCGATTCCCATTGCAACAATTTCTCTGCTTTGAGCTGTGCAAATTCTTGGTGCACGCAACAGACCAATTGAAGGATTCATGAATGCAACGTAGCTTTTCCCTTGTTCGAAACAACGAGCACAGGAGAGCACGATGCAGAAGTTCGACACCCCCGCCCCGATCTCCGCGGTCCTGGACATCCCCGCCGGGCGCGTGCAGTTCATCGCCGCCGACCGGGCCGACACCTCGGTCGAGGTCCTGCCCGCGGACGCCTCCAAGGGCCGCGACGTGAAGGCAGCGGAGCAGACCAAGGTCGAATACGCCGACGGGATCCTGCGGATCGAGACTTCGGCGAAGAACCAGATCCTCGGCCCCTCCGGATCCATCGAGGTGACGGTCAAGCTGCCCGCAGATTCCCAGGTCGAGGCGAAGGCGGCCAGCGCCGAACTCCGCGCCGTCGGACGGCTCGGCGACGTCGCCTTCGAAGGCGCGTACCACCAGATCAAGATCGACGAGGCCGCGAGTGTCCGCCTCACCGCGATCGACGGCGACGTCGAGGTCCGCCGCCTGGGCGGCCCCGCGGAGATCAGCACTGCGAGGGGCGACATCCGCATCGCCGAGGCCGTGCGCGGCACCGTCGTCCTGCGCACCCAGTCCGGCGACATCTCGGTCAGCGCCGCCGCCGGCGTCTCGGCCTCCCTGGACGCCGGCACCGGCCACGGCCGCGTCAGCAACGCCCTCAAGAACGACGGCACCGCCGAACTCGACATCCACGCCACCACTTCCCAAGGCGACATCGTCGCCCGCAGCCTCTGAGGAGCAGCCATCATGACGAACCTGGCCATCGCGGCGAACGGGCTGCGCAAGTCCTACGACGACAAGGTCGTGCTCGACGGCGTCGACCTGGCCGTCCCCGAAGGAACGGTCTTCTCCCTGCTCGGCCCCAACGGCGCCGGCAAGACCACCACCGTCCAGATCCTGTCCACCCTGATCCCGGCCGACGGCGGCACCGTCCAGGTCGCCGGCCACGACCTGGCCGCCAAGCCGGACGACGTGCGCGGCGCGATCGGCGTCACCGGCCAGTACTCCGCCGTCGACAAGCTGCTCACCGGCGAGGAGAACCTGCTCCTCATGGCCGACCTCAACCACCTGTCCCGCAAGGACGGCAAGCGCAAGGCCGCCGAACTGCTCGAGCGATTCGACCTGGTCGACGCGGCGCGCAAAACGGCCGGAACCTACTCCGGCGGCATGCAGCGCCGGCTCGACCTGGCGATGACCCTGGTCGGCGATCCCCGCCTGATCTTCCTGGACGAACCCACCACCGGCCTCGACCCGCGCAGCCGCCGCTCAATGTGGCAGATCGTCCGCGAACTCGTCGCGGGCGGCGTCACCATCTTCCTCACCACCCAGTACCTGGAGGAGGCCGACGAGCTCGCCGACCGCATCGCCCTCCTCGACCACGGACGACTGATCGCCGAAGGCACCGCCGACGAGCTCAAGCGCCTCATCCCCGGCGGCCACATCGAGCTCACCTTCGCCGACCCGCACCTGCTCGACACCGCTCGCCGGCTCCTCGGCACGGGGATCGCCGACCCCGAGGCGCTCACCCTCCAGGTGCCGAGCGACGGCAGCGTCCGCGCGATCCGCGAACTGCTCACCCTCCTGGACGAAAGCTCGATCGACATCGCCGAGATGAGCGTCCACACCCCCGACCTCGACGACGTCTTCCTCACCCTCACCGGCCAGCCGACGGAGGCCACCCGATGAACACCCTCACCCTCGCCATGCGCGACTCCTCCACCATGGTCCGGCGCCAGCTCAAGCGCCTGCTCCGCTACCCGTCCATGACCATGCAGCTGATCATCACGCCCGTCATCCTCCTGCTCCTGTTCGTCTACGTCCTCGGCGGCACCCTCGGCACCGGCATCGGCGGCGGCCGCCATGCCTACGTCGACTACGTCGTCCCCGGCATCCTGCTCATGGCGGCGGCCACGGCCGCGACCGGAACCGCCGTCATGGTCGCCACCGACATGACGGAAGGCATCATCGCCCGCTTCCGCACCATGCGGATCTCCCGCGCCTCAGTCCTGACCGGCCACGTCGTCGGCAGCGTCATCCAGCAGCTGCTCGGCATGGCCGTCCTCATCGGCATCGCGCTGGCGATCGGCTTCCGCCCGAACGCCACCGCCGTCGAATGGCTGGCCGCCGTCGGCCTGCTGCTCCTGTTCATCGTGGCCATCACCTGGCTGTCGGTCGCCCTCGGCCTGAAGTCCTCGAGCCCCGAGGCCGCCAGCAACGCCCCGATGCCCCTGATCCTGCTGCCCTTCCTCGGCAGCGGCTTCGTCCCCACCGACTCCATGCCCACCGTCCTGCGCTGGTTCGCCGACTACCAGCCCTTCACCCCGATCATGGAGACCGTCCGCGGCCTCCTCCTCGGCACCCCGATCGGCAACAGCGCCGCCATCGCCACCGCCTGGTGCACCGGCATCGCCGCCGTCTCCTACCTCTGGGCCAAGAACACCTTCAACAAGGCCTGACCATGAACCGGCCGAACAGGGCCGTCAGACCAACGGGTCTGACGGCCCTGAACCTTTCCACCCAGCGATGGGACAACGCGTGTCAGCTCATGCCGATGCTCTGCCGGTCGGGCTCGATGAGCGCGACGACCCGCTCCTGGTCGCGCCGGTAGGGGCCGCCGGTGTACTTCGTCGAGATCCGATCGATGATCTCCCAGGCGGCGTCGCCATCGAGCCACTCGACGACCCTGCCGCGGACGATGACCGGCTGGAACGGGTTGTCGGCCGGCGCCAGGGAGAGCGCGATCCGCGGGTCGCGCCGCAGGTTGCGAGCTTTGCGGGAGTCCGGGCCGGTGAGGATCGCGATGTGGTCGCCGTCCGTGCCGATCCAGACGGGAACGGAATGGGGACCGCCGTCGGGCAGGACGCTGGCGAGGTGGGCGACCGAGGTGCCGTCGAGCACGCGGCGTACGTCGAGGTCGAGCATCGTGGTCATCTCCTGGCGTGGGTTCTGTGCTGGTTCTGGATGAGTCATGGGACCGGGCCGGGCGGTCATCGCTCGACCTCGTAGTGGAGATGGGTGACGCCCGGGGCGGGCACCGCCTCAACGAGGCGCAGCCGGACGTGCCCGGGCAGCTCCTGGAAGAAGGAACGGCCGGCGCCTAGCAGGACCGGCACCTGGTGGAGGACCAGTTCGTCGACGAGCCCCGCCTTCAGTGCCTCGGTCACGACACCGCCGCCCATGAGCGCGACGTCCTTGTCGCCGGCCGCCTCCCGTGCCGCCGCGACCGCGTCCGCGATCCCGGCCGTGACCAGCGTCTGGCGGCCGGTGATCTCCGGAGCCGGCCGGTGGCTGAGGACGAAGAGCGGCGCCGCCGGGTGCGGGCTCCCGCCGCCGAAGCGGTCGGAGTCCTCGTAGGTGACCCGGCCGGCGACGACGGCGCCGACGCGACGGGCGTGGGCGTCGAAGACCCGGGCGCTGGGCTCGAACAGGTTGAACCCGTCGAACACCTGGCTGGGCGTGTCGCCGCCGAAGTACCAGTCGAAGAGCATCGTCCCGTCGCCGAGTCCGCGTCCGGCGCCGGGATCGCGACCGGTGATGTAACCGTCGACCGACACCGCATGGGCGCTGAAGACCTTGCTCATCTTCGCGATCCTTCCCGAGGTTCCTTTAAGAGACGCCACGACCGTAGCATCTCAAGTTCCCTTAGGGAACTCCAATTGCTAGACTGATGTCATGCAGCGCACGAACTTCGGCGAGATGGCGTGCTCGATCGCACGCACGCTCGACGTCATCGGAGAGCCCTGGTCGCCGCTCGTCCTGCGTGATGTGTACGCCGGATTCACCCGGTTCGAGCAGATCCAGGAGGACCTCGGCATCTCGCGCAAGGTCCTGACCGAACGGCTGAACCACCTGGTCGAGCACGGAGTGCTCGAGCGCCGGCCCTACGACCGGCGACCGCGGTACGAGTACGTCCTGACCGAGAAGGGCGCCGATCTCGTCGACCTGCTCATGGTCATGGTCGGCTGGGGGGACAAGTGGCTCGCGGGCGAGGCCGGCCCGCCGGTGCTCTACCGCCATCACGCGTGCGGTCAGATCAGCGGGGTCGACCTGCGCTGCGCCCACTGCGGCGAGCCGATGCACGCGGGCGACGTCGACCTGCTGCCCGGTCCCGGCGCGGCCGTGTGATCGAGACGGCCCCCGGCGACCCTGACCCCCTGGGAGAAATCCGCAACCGCCATCGGATGTGATTGCCCGCATCTCAACAAGAGACCCACCCTCGACTCCGAAGAGCGCCTTAACAGAACCGAAGGGCTTCGGCTCCCCCGGTCCCGGAAATGAGGCGAGCGATGGCACCGAGAGTCTGTTTAATGGGGCTATGACAGATTCCCCCCGTACGCAGGTCGTCGTCGTCGGAGCCGGCCCCGCCGGACTCACGCTCGCCAATCTGCTGCGCGGCAAGGGAATCGCGTGCTTAGTCCTAGAGGAGCAGAGTCGCGCCTTCATCGAGCAGCGTCCCCGGGCGGGATTCATCGAGGAATGGGCGGTCCGCGCACTGGAGCGCCACGGCCTGGCCGACCGGCTCCTTGAGAAGGCGGAGGTCCAGGGCTCCTTCGAGTTCCGCTTCAACGGCGCGCGTCACATCATGAACTACGGCGAGCTCGCCGGTCACCGCCATTTCGTCTACCCGCAGCAGTATCTGGTCACGGACCTGGTCGGACTCCATATCGACCAGGGAGGCGACGTGCGTTTCGGCGTACGCGACGTCCGCCTCCATGACGTGGACACCGATCATCCCGCGGTCACCTACGAAGACCCCGAAAGCGGTCTGCCTCAGCGGATCGAGTGTGACTTCATCGCCGGCTGCGACGGCGCGCGAGGGGTCTCTCGCGGCTATCTCACCTCGGATAACGCGCTCCTCGCGTCGCACGACTACGGCATCGGCTGGCTCGCCTTGCTGGCCGAGGCTCCACCGTCCGCGGCCGGGGTGATCTTCGGCATCCATCCGCGCGGTTTCGCCGCCCACATGGCGCGTGGCCCGGTGGTCACGCGGTTCTATCTCCAGTGCCCGCCGGGCGACGCCGAGGCGAACTGGCCAGACGAAAGGGTGCACGAAGAACTGCGCACCCGATTGGAGATTTCGGGCGGCCGAATCACTCTCGGCCGACTGATCGAAAAGCGGGTTCTCGACATGCGGAACTACGTCGTCGAACCCCTGTCGCGCGGCCGGCTCCACCTGGCCGGCGAATCGGCTCACCTGGTCGCGCCCATCGCGGCCAAGGGCATGAATCTCGCGATCAATGACGCCTTGTTGCTCGCCTCCGCCGTCGCCGCGCACTATGACGGCGACGATACGAAGCTGGCCGGTTATTCCGATGCCTGCCTGGAGAGGATCTGGCAGTACCAGGAGTTCTCCCAGTGGCTCTCGCAGATCTTCCACGGGCCGACCGTCAGCGCCACGGCCGACCCGTTCCAGACACGCCTCACCGAGGCACGCCTGCGGCGGCTGCTGAAGTCGAAGACGGCCGCAGCGGCGTTCGCGGACATCTACACGGGAAAGCACGCCGACTTCTGAGGCAGAAAAAATTCATATTGAGAGCGTCCTCACATGCGATGAAGCCTCACACGACACGCAGCGCCGGGGATTCGCGGTTTAGGATCACGACGTGCCGACAGTCCCCCGGCGTCGCAGCACGATGCGTGGTCACCTCGTCGTCTGCGGCGACACGCCCCTCGCCTTCCGGCTCGCCGACGAGCTGGCCACGCGTTATCTCCAGGACGTCACCGTCATCCTGCCGTCCAAGAAACGCAACCACGGGCCGCAGATCGCCGAGTTGCCGCGGGTCAAGGTGCACGAGGCCCAGGAGCTGAACGACGAGGCGTTCCGCGATGTCAACGCGGAGGCGGCCAGCGCCGTCGCGCTCGTCGGCAACAGCGAGGTCGGCAACATCCACGCGGCGCTGCGGGTGCAGGAGCTCAACCCGGGCGCGCGCCTCGTCATCCGGATGTCGAACACCTCGCTGGGACAACGGATCCGGACCCTGTTCAACGACTGCGCGGTGCTGTCCGACGGCGCGATGGCCGCGCCGTCGTTCGTGGCCGCGGCGCTCGGCGATCCGGCGCCCAGCCACGTACGCGTGGCCGGCCGCACCCTCTATGTCGCCCGCCGCAGCGACCGGCCGACGAGCATCATCTGCGGGCTGGCCGACACCCGGCGCTCGGAGGGCAATCCCCGGCTGCTTCCGGATCCTCAGGACGGCGCCAACCTGGTGCTGGCCGTCGCCGACAAGACCCCGCGCGATCCGCTCCTGTCCCACCGTCCGCGCCGGAGCCCGGTCTCGGGGCTGACACGCAACCTCGCGCTGATCCTCAACCGCCGTCTGATGCAGGTGGCGGTCGCACTCCTGGCCGTGATCGTCGTCGGCACGGTGCTGCTGAGCATCGCCGCCCACTACGGACTCAGCGAGTCGATCTACCTCGTACTCCTCGACCTCGCGGGTGCCGCCAACCCCGACCCGTCCCTCGGCGGGACGGCGAAGATGACCCAGGTCGTGGTGACCCTCGCCAGCCTGGCGCTGGTGCCGGCCGTCACGGCCGCGGTCGTGGACGCGGTGGTCCGCGCCCGGCTCGCCGGCCCTCTGGAGCTGCGTGAGCCGATCAGCGGCCACATCGTGGTCGTCGGGCTGGGCGGCGTCGGGCTCCGCGTCGTCGCGCAGCTGAACGACCTCGGCGTACCCGTCGTGTGCGTCGAGATGAACGAGGACGCGGTCGGCGTGCCCTTCGCACGCCGCGAGGGGCTGCCGCTCGTGATCGGTGATGCCACGCGCAAGGAGACGCTGCGCAGCGCGTGGGTCAGCACCTGCCGCGCGGTCGTCACCGTCACGAGCGACGACATCACCAACCTCGAGGCCGGGCTGAGCTCGCGCGACCTGAAGGACAACGTACGGGTCGTGCTGCGGCTCTTCGACGACGATCTGGCCGGCCGGGTGCACCGCAACTTCCGCATCCCGGTGTCGCGGAGCGTGTCCTTCCTCGCCGCTCCGGCCTTCGCCGCCGCCATGATGGAACGCCTGATCATCGGCACCATCCCGGTCGGCCGCAAGGTGATGCTCATCGCCGACGTGCCGATCGTGCCGGGTTCGGCGCTGGAGGGCTGCCCGCTGAGCGACGCCAACCAGCCCGGCGAGTCACGCGTGCTCGCGGTCGGCCGCCGGGGCGGCCACCACTTCGACTGGGAGCCCCAGGCCGGCTATCGCCTCGTACGGGGCGACCGGCTCATCGTGCTGGCCACCCGTACCGGCATCGGGCACGTACGGGCCCGCAGCATCTCCCCGTCGCAGGCCCCGCCGGCCATACGGGCACGAGAGGAGCAGTCGCCGGGGTAGCCGGTACCGCGTTCGCCCAGTGAGGTCTGTGCTTTTTCCGGCAGCGCCGTGCAGCAGGACGACGGTGTTCATCCGGTTCGCGGGCACATGCGGGCCCGCCGCCGGAGAGGATCCGGCCGGGCAGGCCGTCACCGGCAGGGCGTCTCGGTGATCCGCACTAGAATGAGACGGTGCCCCCGCCGCCGGAAGACCCCCGGTCACTGATCAGCGAAGACGACCGTGACACGGCTGTGCAGCGCCTGCAGGATGCGTACGCCGAAGGGCACATCTCGAACGAGGAGATGGACGAAGGCCTCCACCAGGTGCTCACCGCCAGGACGCACAGCGAGCTCGTGTCGGCTCTGGCCTCGCTCCCGCAGGAGAAGGCGGGCAGCACGTCCACGATCGCCGCCGCAAGCGGACGGATCCAGCGGCGCGGCGCATGGCGGGTGCCCCGGAGCCTCAAGGTCGAGTCCGCATTCGGCAGGGTGCGCCTGGACCTGTCCCGGGCGGTCATCGAGCATCCGGTCGTCGACATCGAGTTGCAGCTCGGCACCGGCAGAGCCACGATCACGGTGCCCCGCGACGCGATCGTCGACGTCGAGGGCCTGCGCACCGTGTGGAAGGACCCGCGCTACACGCCGCGGCGTTCCCGCCCCGGCGGGCCGAAGATCCGGATCTCCGGGACCATGGGGTTCGGACGCTTGAAGATCCGCCACGCGCGGCGTTGAGGCCTGCTCACCAGGAGCCGGTCTCGGCGTGACGGCGTAGGGCGGCCTCGGTCGCCTCGTCGGCCGGGAAGAAGAGTTCGATGGACAGTTCGGACAGCGTGACGTCCATCGGGGTACCGAACCTGCTCATGGTGGTGATGAGGGACAGTTCCTGACCACCGGCTTCCAGCCGCCACGGGACGACGGGGTCGTCGCCCTCCTCGGCCGACAGGCGCCCCCAGTCCCGGCGTGCGGGGATGGACGGCCAGGTCGCAACCTCGTCGGCGAGCGCGGCCAGGGCCGCGTCCTGGCTCCGGACGACGGCCCGGTCCAGCTGCCACAGGAGGTACGCCGACCATTGCGGGCGGGGAAGGGATCGTGCGCGTCGAGCAGGACCTGGAGCGAACGCCGGACGCGGGCCAGCGCGGGCTCGGTGAGCGAGGTCTCGGGGTAGCGAGGGGCGTAGCCGGCGGCCAGCAGCCAGTCGTTG
>DASQPY010000458.1:0-7963 GCA_035643735.1 Actinoallomurus sp.
CCCTCCTGGACCGCCGCGAGCGACGTCCCGTCGCCGGCCTTCGTGGCGGGCTTGCCATCATCGCCGTGCAGGCCCGTCACGGCGAGAACCACCCCACCGCCCGCGACCACGACCGCGACGCCGCCGCCGCCGAGTAGGCTGCGCCGCTTACACCACCACCGCGGCCGCGGCGGCGCCTCAGGGGAACCGCCGGTGCTCGCCGGAGACCCGATCTCAGCCGTTGCCATTCTCGGAACCTCCTCCCACATGGGACACGTCGCGGCATGCGTTCAGCGCCTTCTTGAACTGCGGTGTGTTGACGTTGATCCTGTCCTTGGGCACCAAAAGGCGCCCGTCCTGCGGATCAGGGAAGTCCGGTATACCGTTCCTGCGCATACACTGCGCGAACTTCAGCCATTCTTTCTGGGCTTGGGCAATCTGTGCGGGGTCGTCCTCTACCCCGGGCGGCTCCTGCGACTTGCACGCCTGCTTCGCCTTCTTGACCTGCGGCGAACTTCGGTCCGGTCCTCCCGCCGCGATCACGAACCTGCCGTTCTTGTCGGGGTCGGGGAAGTCGGTCACGCCGTTCTCGCGTATGCACTGCGCGTACTTCACCGCCTGCTCCAAAGCGGGGTTCACCTTCGAGCCGGACGAGCTGGATTTCGAGTCGCCGGAGCCGTCGCATCCCGTGACGGCCAGGGCCAGGGCAGCGGCCGAGACGGCCAGCAACACAGAGACCTTGTTCACCGTTCTCCTTTACGAGGGGTATCGCTTGTGAGGGTCATTTCTGCGGTCAGCTGGATTTGCCGCGGGCGATGTAGACGTTCATGCCGGTGAAGTCGAGGGTGACGTTGTAGGGCTTGTAGAAGCAGTGGGAGAAGTGGGCCGACACGTCGAACCCGTGAGGCTGGGTGACCGGCATGCTGTAGTCCATGCCTCCACTGAAGACGGAAGAGTGTTGCGGTGGCGTATGCGATTTTCGATACGCCCGCGATACACGCAATCCCCGGCATCCCCGGCATCAAGGAACTGGCGCAAGCCGGCGTGCGATGGTCCCGCCGCTGATGATCGCGACAGGGCCCACCTGGGGCACCTGCGCACCCGCGAGGGCATGGCCCTGGCCAAGCGCCAGGGCAAGCTCAGGGGCAAGCAGCCCAAACTCCCCGAATCCGCGCAGCGGTCGATTCGTCGCCGCTACGCCACCGGCGAAGTCTCCCTCGCGAAGCCGGCCACCGAATTTCCAATCATCGATCTAGTGGGCCCCGTTCGGGGACGATGCCTGCGGCGTGCCGGGAAGTCGAATCGTGACGAGGAGACCGCCGGTGGGGCGGGGGGTGAGGTTGAGGGTCCCGTCGTGTGCTCGGACGATGCTGTGCACGATGGCCAGCCCGAGGCCGACGCCGGCATGCTCGTCGATGCGTGTGCGTTCGGTGCCGCGCTGAAACGGCTCGACAAGCGTGGAAACCAGATGGGGGGCGAGCTTCTCGCCGGTGTTCTCGACAGCGAGCACCACAGTCTTGGGGTGAACGCTGGTCGTGACCCACACGGTGCCCTGTCCAGGCAGGTTGTGGACGATCGCGTTGTGTACGAGGTTCGTCGTCATCTGCAGCAGGAGCGCGTGTGAGCCGATGGTGGGGGTCATGTCGCCAGAGGTCTCGATGGTGAGGCCGCGCTTTTCCGCGAGGGGGAGGAGCGTCTCAGTGGCTTCTTCCGCTACGAGGGACAGGTCGACGTGTTTCCGAGTAAAGGACCGCTGGTCGGCACGGCTGAGCAGGAGCAGTGCTTCGGTGAGGTCGATCGCTCGGGTGTTGACGAAGTGGAGGCGGTCGACGAGCTCGCCGCAGTCACGGTTCGGGTCGTTGCGGGCGACGTCGAGCAGGGTCTGCGTGATCGCCAGCGGGGTGCGCAGTTCGTGGGAGGCGTTGGCGGCGAACCTCCGCTGTTCGGCGACATGTGCTTCGATCCGCGCGAGCATGGCATCGAAGGCGTCGGCGAGCTCGCGGAACTCATCTCTGCGGCCCAGTAGCCGGATTCGGTGGGAGAGCGATCCGTTCGTGGCCATGCGCGTGGCGTCCGTGATGCGAGTCAGCGGGGCGAGCATGCGGCCGGCGAGAAGCCACCCTCCCAGCAGACCGAACGCCAGCAGGAACGCCAACACTGCGGATGCCCTCGGAGCGAACACGTGCAGGAGGCTGGACCGGATGGGGAAAACACCATGAAAGGAGGTGCCAGTGGGGACGATGAGCGCCCGCTCGGGGACGTAACGCAGGAGAAACACCCACACGGCGGCGAGCAGCAGGGCACCTGCGAGCATGAGGAATCCGGCGTAGCTGAGGGTGAGTTTGAGGCGAACACTCAAACCGGGCGCCCTATCCACGGTCTCCTCCCTCACACCCGGTGCCGGTTGCTGCGTCGATGCAGTAGCCGACGCCGGCCACGGTGGCGATGAGCCATGGCTCGCCGAGTCGTTTGCGCAAGGCGGAGACGGTGATGCGGACGGCGTTGGTGAAGGGGTCGGCGTTTTCGTCCCAGGCCCGTTCGAGTAGCTCTTCGGCGCTGACCACGCCGCCTTCGGCGGCGACGAGGACTTCGAGCACGGCGAATTGCTTCCGGGTGAGCGCGACGTAGCGTCCGTCGCGGTAGACCTCGCGGCGGAACGGATCCAGCCGCAGGCCTGCGATCTCTCGAACGGGCGGCCTGTTGTGGGCGCGCCTGCGGTCGAGTGCTCTGAGACGGAGCACAAGTTCTTGGAGTTCGAACGGTTTGGTGAGATAGTCATCGGCGCCGAGCCCGAACCCCGAAGCCTTGTCGTCGATCCGGTCGGCAGCGGTGAGCATGAGGATCGGGGTGCCGCTGCCGGAGGCGACGATGCGTTTGGCGATCTCGTCGCCGGAGGGGCCGGGGATGTCGCGGTCGAGGACCGCGAGGTCGTAGGAGTTGATGCTGAGCAGTTCCAGGGCGGTGTCGCCGTCGCCGGCGATGTCGGCGGCGATCGCTTCCAGCCGGAGACCGTCACGGATGGCTTCGGCCAGGTAGGGCTCGTCCTCCACGATCAGCACGCGCATCCCTGAAGCCTAAGCAGCACGGCATATCGCCGGCATATGCAAACCGGACACGCCCGCGGAACGGTGACCGTGATCTCCCCTGCCTTTCGGTCAACCGCCGGCGTCGCCCGGCTGCTTTTGCCGGGCACCGTGATCAGCTTGTGTGGATGGGCGGGGCCGTCCCGCTGACTGCTCGGCCCGCACGGTCTCCGACGTGACGTCGTACCGCGTGGTCGCCACGATCGCGAGTGCGATGACCGCGACCGCGATCATCGGGGCGCCCCATTGGACGGCGGTCAGCGCGCGCTGCGACTGCGCGACCGGGTGGTCCAGGTCGGAGGACACGAATCCGGCCGCCGTCAGGAGGCCGGACAGGACGAGCGCGCCGAACGCGAACACCACCGTCTCGGCCGCGGTCCATACGCCGGTGAAGACTCCCGCGCGGCGCTCACCCGATGCCTCCGCGTCGGCGACGATCGTGTCGGCCAGCATGGAGTACTGGAGCAGTTGAAGCCCCGCGTACCCGGCACCGATGACCAGGACGCACCCGTAGGCGTACGCCGTCCCCAGGGACGGGGTCGCGACCAGGCCGGCCGACCCGGCCATGAACAGCAGTGACGCGATGATCATCGCGCCGCGCTTGTCGATCCAGCGCGAGAGGCGGATCCACGGCGGCATGGTGACCAGGATGGGGCCGACCAGGCAGACGAACAGCGGCGTCACGGCGTGTGGGTCACCGAGCGTGTACGTCGCGAAGTACGGCGCGCCCGCGAGCATCAGGCCGGCGGCGAGCATCTGGGCGCAGCTGAGGGCAAGGAGCCAGCCGAACCTGCGGTTCGTGCGGAGTACCGCCAGTTGGGCGCGCAGTGTCGGCTCGGCGCGCTGACGCTCGGTCATCGGGGCCCGCCTGGTGCCGAAGTAGGTCGCGAGCATCGCTGCCAGCAGGATGGCGGCCATGGCCAGCCCCATCAGCCGGTAACCCGCCGCGCCGTCGGCGGCGTTGTCGGCGATCGCCGGAGCGACCGAGCCGGAGACGAGGATCGCCACGCCGACGAATATCATCCGCCAGCTCAGCAGGCTGGACTGCTCGTGGTAGTCGTTGGTCATCTCGGGCGGCATGGCCTTGTACGGGACCTCGAACAGGGCGTAGGCCGTCGAGGCGAGCAGGAACGCGGCGCCGACGAAGATCCCCGCCGACGCACCGGTCAGCGGTGGTCCGATGAAGATCAGCGCGAAGCACACCGGCAGGGTGAGGGCGCCGGCCAGCAGCCACGGTCGCCGCGGCCCGCGCTTCGAGCGGGTCGCGTCGGAGAACCTGCCCACGATCGGATTGACCACCAGGTCCCAGACCTTGGGCACGAAGACGGCGGGTCCGGCGATCGCCGAGCTGACGTCGAGCACATTGGTCAGGTAGAAGAGCAACAGCAGGCCGGGCACGGTGCTGAACGTGCCGGTACAGAACGACCCAAGCCCGTAGCCGAACCGTACCTGTCTCGATATCGGGCTCACCGGCGACACCGATGCGATGGGGACGCGGCCGTCTGCCATATCGCGCAGTATCACACGCTTGATCGTCGGCGTCTCCTATCTCGTCTCCTGGCTGATCGAGAGATCGACCGGCCCGGCCCGTCGCGGCGTGAACGTCACAGGGCACCCGGAGCGGCGGCTCCGGGTGCCCTGTTCGCCGCCGTCCGTAGCTAGGCGTGCCCGGCGACCTCGTGGGAGAGCCCAGCCGGCCTGCCGCCGAGTGCGCGTCCCAGCACCGCGCCGACGGCGACGACGATGACGTTCGGCACGAGTCCGATCAGTCCCACGTTGACGTGGCCCTGGTAGACGTCGCTGAAGGTCAGCCAGATCACGACCGCCTCGCCGACCAGTAGCCCGGCGAGTACCGGCCACAGGCCCACGATCTTGCGTGCGAACAACGCCAGGACGATCGCCGGGATCAGCTGGTTGAGCCCCGAGAAGGTGAGCAAGAGCAGGTTGGCCAGGAGATCCGGGCGTACGAGCGCGGTGATCAACGCGAATCCGGTGACGACGACGACCGACACCTGGTTCACAGCGATCTGACTGCGCTCGCTTCGGGTACCGACGAGATTACGGGCGACCAGCGTGGACATCCCGACGATGAGCCCGGCCGCCGGCACCATCGCGGTCGCGGCCGTCGCCACCACCACGATGCCGACGAACCAGCCGGGGAATGCCTGACCGGCGAGGGTCAGCAGCACGCCGTTGCTGCCAGAGTTCTTCGGCAGCGCGAGGATCCCGGTGAATCCGATGATCATCGGGAGCGCCAGGGCGATCGAGTACACCGGAAGGAACACATAGTTGCGGCGTACGGCCTTGGGCGACCTCGCCGAGAGCAGCGCCGGCCACTGGTGCGGGAGCGTCATGAACAGGACGCCGATGGTCGAGGACACCATGCTGCTGAAGAACCAGGCGGTGTCGTTCTCACCCGCGTGCACCTTGAGCACGTCCGGATGGGCGGCCAGGATCTTGTTGAACGTCGGGCCGATGCCGCCGGAGAAGTGTGCCGGGATGGCGACCAGGAGGACCAGCAGCACGACCAGCATCAGGGCGTCCTTGAAATACGAGGTCGTCGCGACGCCACGGATGCCCGCCCAGAGGACGAACGCCACCACGAGCACGAACGCGATGATGATGCTGACATCGCTCGAGGTCTTGTCGCCGGTGGCCAGCTGGACGGCGAGGC
The DNA here is from genome assembly GCA_035643735.1 of Actinoallomurus sp. GTDB lineage: Bacteria > Actinomycetota > Actinomycetes > Streptosporangiales > Streptosporangiaceae > Actinoallomurus. Next base: position 5,737 of record DASQPY010000458.1, read on the forward strand.
CGAGTCCGGTGATCTGCAGCTGGAGGTAAGGGATCAGGAAGACCACGCCGCACAGCGCGGCGAGCCGCCCGAACAGCCGCGAGTCGTAGTGGTCGGCGAGGAAGTCGGCCTGGGTGAGGTGACCGCGGTCACGCGCCCGCCGCCAGATGACCGGGCCGAGGAAGTACAGGCCGGCGTACGCGAGCGGAACGTACGGCAGCGCGTACAGGGCGGCGGCTCCACCGGTAAAGGCCAGGCCGGCCATGCCGAGGAACGTGAACGTCGTGAAGACCTCTCCGGCCTGCAGGAACCACATCGTCATGGCGCCGAAGCCACGACCGGCCACCGTCCACTCGGCCAGGTCGCCGGTGCTGCGGCGGCCGGCGAAGCCGAGGACGGCGATCAGGACGATGCCGACGAGCGTGACGACCAGGGTCGTGGTCATGAGTCCTCCTTCGTCGGAAGGAGTGACCACCGGGGCGCGCCTCCGATTCCCTCGGTCATGGCCGCCCTCCGTCCGCCGCGTCGACGTCATCGTTCTCGTCCGCACGGCTGAACTCGATGAGGGCCAGGACCAGGGTGATGCCCAGGACCCAGGCGGCCGTCCAGACCATGATCGAGGGCAGGCCGAGCCACAGGGAGGAGGTGTTGACGAAGGGCAGCCAGACCGTCGCGACCAGTGCCACGACGACCACGCCGAGCAGGATCAGTTTTACGCGCATGGGGCTCCTTCCGTAGGGGTTGCGCTCATGAGAGTTCCGCCGCGTCGCGCCGCAGTGCGCGAATCGCCAGCTGGGCGTGGAGGAGGGCGCCGTCGGGCAGGACGGCGTCGTCGAACGCCGCGCGCGGGCTGTGGTTGTCGGGCCCGTCGAACCGGTCTCCGGTGTGCGCGCCGAGGAAGAGGTAGCACCCGGGGACGGAGTCGAGTACGCGGGAGAAGTCCTCGGCACCGGTGATCGGGTTCGGCATGCGCGCATAGCGCTGGTCCCCGAAGACGTCACTGACGACGCCCGCCGCGAACTCCGCGTGCCGGGCGTCGTTGACGGTGACCGGGTACTCGTCCTTGTAGCGGACCTCCACCTCGAGGCCGTACGCGGCGCCGACCTGGCGGCACAGGGCGGGCGCCTCCTCTCGGATCCGCTCCCGCGCGGCGGCCGAGAACGTACGGATGGTGGCCTCGAAGATGGCCTCGTCGGGAATGATGTTGTACCGGGTCCCGGCGTGCAGAGTGCCGACGGTGACGACGACCGGGTCGAAGACGTCGAAGCGGCGCGTCACCAGCGTCTGCAGGGCGGTCACCATCTCGGCGGCTCCGGTCACCGGATCGCGGCCCAGATGCGGCGCCGAGCCGTGTCCGCCGACACCGCGGACGGTGACGAAGAGCGCGTCACTCGCCGCCATGAGCGGGCCGGGCCGGGTGGTGAACGTCCCGCGCGGGATGCGAGACGACATGACGTGCATTCCGTACGCCGAGGAGACTCGCCGGCCCGCGGCGTCGAGGACCCCCTCCTCGATCATCGCGCCCGCGCCGTCCCATCCCTCCTCACCCGGCTGGAACATGAAGACCACGTCACCGGGGAGGTCGGCGCGGTGCGCGGCGAGCAGGCGCGCCGCGCCCACCAGCATCGCAGTGTGCAGGTCGTGGCCGCAGGCGTGCATCGCCCCGGGGATCTTGCTGGCGTAGCCGACTTCGGTCGCCTCGGTCACCGGGAGGGCGTCCATGTCGCCACGCAGGAGTACGGCCGGTCCGGGCCGGCCGCCGCGCAGCACGGCGGTCACCGAGGACAGGTGCGAACCGGTGGTGATCTCCATGCCGAGCCCGTCGATCGCCTCCAGCACGGTCTGCTGGGTGACGGGAAGATCGAGTCCGATCTCGGGATGTTCGTGAAGCCGGTGCCTGAGCCGCACCAGGTCTGGGGCGAGGGCTTGTGCGTCGTCGTCCAGCCGATCGTCGAGGGGCATGCGCGACTCCTGAGCTCGTCACTAGGGGGATGGCGAGCCGGGGTCGCATCACCGCCCGCGGCGGCGGAGGCCGAGGGCGATCGCTCCGATCGGCGGCGTACGACCTCAGCTGCGCTGGTCGAGGCGCGGCACGGCCGCCCGGGGTAAGCGTCTTGTCATTGAGTCACCTCATCGACAACGCTGGAATGTACCCACGATCACTAGATTTGATCACTCGATTTTGATCCATTTTTTCGTGGAACCGCGTTTGGCTTTGGCGAGCGGCCGACACGGAGGATCGCCGGAC
>DASQPY010000459.1:0-17111 GCA_035643735.1 Actinoallomurus sp.
CGTGGACCGAGCCCTGAGCGAGACGTCCGCCCCGCGGACGCCGGCGCCCGCGCACAGCGGGCGCGTCGCGCTGGTCGATCTGCTGGACCGTCTGCTCGCGGGCGGCGTCGTGATCGTCGGGGACGTGACCATCTCGATCGCGGACGTCGACCTCGTACGGGTCTCGCTGCGGGCCATCATCGCCTCGATCCGCCCGGAGATCCGGCTCCAGCTCACGGGGCCGTGGGCGCCCTACTCATTCGCGACGGAGGAGGAGGCGTGGACAGAGTCCTGAGCGACCTTCCGGCGCCGCGCGCGCCCGTGCCCGCACGAGGCCAGCGGATCGCCCTGGTGGACCTGCTGGACCGGCTGCTCGCCGGCGGAGTCGTGATCACCGGCGACGTCACCATCTCGATCGCGGACGTCGACCTCGTACAGATCTCCCTGCGCGCGATCATCGCCTCGATCCGTCCCGAGATGAGCCGCATGGTCGAGAGTGAGCTGGTCGAGGGCGAGCTGGTCCGTGGCGAGACGGTTCGGGGCGAGACGGTCGAGGACGAACCCCTGCGGGGCGTGGTGACCTGGGAGGACCCGAGGTCGTGAGCGGCCGGAGCCCGCGACGCGGTGCCCCTGAGACGTACGGCGGGGAGGAGCGGCGAGCTCACCGGCTCCCGCACCGGCTGGAGACCGATGCCGAAGAGGTACAGCGCGACCTCGTACGCCTCGTGCTCACCGTGGTCGAGCTGGTGCGGCAGCTGATGGAGCGGCAGGCCCTGCGCCGGGTGGACGCGGGAGACCTGCCCGACGCCAAGGTCGAGGAGCTCGGGCTGGCGCTCATGCGCCTGGAGGAGGCGATGAAGGAGCTGCAGGACCGGTTCGACATCGACGCCCGTGACCTGAACCTCGATCTCGGACCGCTCGGTCCCCTCCTGCCGCCGGAGTAGACGGCCCGCGGAAAGTTCACTTTTGAGGCCGTACGTGCGGGTAGGTCGATAAGTGCCGACCCTGATGGAGGAGAGACTGTGGCACGCCACATCGAGCGGGAACGCAAATACGACGCCGAAGCCGACCTCGCCCTACCCGACCTGCGGCAGGTCGCCGGATGCGCGGAGGTGGGACCGCCGGAGACGCACACGCTCCGGGCTTCCTACTTCGACACCGAGGACCTGCGGCTGGCGGCACGCGGGATCACCTTGCGCCGCCGCCAGGGCGGCACCGATGAGGGATGGCACCTCAAACTGCCGGTCACCAAGGACACCAAACAGGAGATCCGGGCACCGCTCGACGCGGGCGTCCATGACGTCCCGGCCGAGCTTTCCGCCCTCGTCGCGGCCCACGTCCGCGGCCGCCCCCTGGTGCGGATCGCGGAACTGGAGACGCGCCGTACCGAGCGCGGGCTGCTGGCCGAGGACGGGAGGGTCCTCGCGGAGCTGGCGGACGACACAGTGAGCGCGCGGCGGCTCAGCCAGGACGGCCGGGAGGTCGGCCTGATGCACTGGCGAGAGATCGAGGTCGAGGCCGTCAACGGCTCCGGTGAGCTGCTGGAGAGCATCGGCGGCCGCCTGCGCGACTCTGGCGCACGGGAGTCGGCGGTCGCGTCGAAGCTGGCGCGGGCCCTGGATGACGATCTCGTCCCGATCGTGCGGCCCACCGCCACCCGTACGGCGGGGGACGTCCTCGTGACGTACCTGGGGGAGCAGGTCGAGCAGCTGCTCGCGTACGACCCGCGGGTCCGGCTGGCCGAGAGCGACGATGACTCGGTGCACAAGATGCGGGTCGCCGTACGCCGGATCCGCAGCCTCCTGCGCACCCACCGGCGCCTGATCGACCAGACGCGGATCCGGACTCTGGACACCGAACTCAAGTGGCTCGCCGACGCGCTCGGCGAGGTCCGCGACCTCGAGGTGCAGAGCGCCCGGTTCCACCACCGGCTCGCGGACCTGCCCGGCGCGCACCAGAGCCCGGCGTGGCTCCTGGCCATGGCGGACGAGGAACACCGTGCCCGCGACCGGGTCAGGGAGATTCTGCTGACGCAGCGGTACTACGACCTGCTCGACGTCCTGGACGCCTTCATCGCGACGCCACCGCTGAACGCCCGCGCCGGCCGCAGGGCGAAGAAGGAGACGCCGAAGCTGGTGGAGAGAGCGTGGCGGAAGATGATGAAGCGCTACAACCGGGCCGAGGGCCTGCTCGCCGGCCAGCAACGCGACATCGCGCTGCACGGCACGCGCAAGGCGGCCAAGCGCGCCCGGTACACCGCCGAGGCGGCCTCTTCGCTGGGCTCGTCGGCCGCGAAGCTGGCGCGGCGCGCCGAACGCCTCCAGGACGTCCTCGGTGCACACCACGACAGTGTCGTCGCCGCCGAGCGGCTGGCCGCCACCACCGATCGCCCGGACACTCCTGCGGCGGACACCTTCGTCGCCGGCCGCCTCACCGAGGTGGAACACCGCGAGAGAGCGCGTGTGCTGGAGCGGCTGCCGGCCGCCGCGAAGAAGGCCGCCAAGCGCAAGCCGCTGCGCAAGCTCGGGTAGTGGGGAAGAGATGACGGACACCGAGGGCCGGCGCGACGAGACCGACCTGGAACGCTGGGACCGTAACTTCACCGAGCTGCTTCAGGAACTGCGGGTCGCCCAGACGGGCGTGCAGATCCTGTTCGCCTTCCTGCTGACCCTGCCGTTCACCAACCGTTTCGGGCAGGTCAGCGACCTGGACAAGGCCGTGTACGTGATCACACTGGTCGCCGCCGCGACGGCGACGGCACTGCTGATCGCGCCGGTGAGCGACCATCGGCAGGTGTTCCGGCAGGGACGCAAACCCGAGCTGGTACGCACCGCGTCCACACTCGCCCAGGCCGGGCTGGGGGCGCTGCTGGTCGCCACCATCGGCGCGGTGTTCCTGGTCCTGGACGTCGTGGCGGGGCTGGGGTGGGCGACCGGCCTGGGCGTCGTGATCACGGTGCTGTATCTGGCGCTGTGGTACATGCTGCCGAAACTGATCCGCGCCAGGATCACACCGGAGAACGAGACGGATTGAGGCGGCGCTGCCGCAAGCCCCCTTACATCACGGCGGGACGTTCAAACGCCCCACATCGCGGCGCCGCGTCCGAACACCTCGTGACACCAGTCCGGCGGTCCCCGCCCGCCGCCTCCTGTCCGGCCCTCCCTGCCACTCTCCGTCCCCTTCTCTGCCCGCCGCCCCGCCCTCCGACGGCGGCTCGTCAAACGGCCGGGAGGCGGGTGAAACGTAGATCACTCAGGCGGGCATGAATCCCTATGTACCGGGGCATATGCGGACAGGAGGTGACTGACAAATGGTCCCATTGCTCCTTGTCCTGCTTCTGGTGCTGATCCTGTTCGGTGCGGGATTCGCCCTCAAACTGCTCTGGTGGATCGCCATCATCGTGCTCATCCTGTGGCTCCTGGGCTCCGTCTTCCGGGGCGCGGGCGCAGGCGGCCGGCGCGGTCGCTGGTACCGCTGGTGACCTGACCACCGCACCGGTGAACCCGCCGCGCGTGCACGGCGGGTCCGCCGGTCTCAGGTGCGGGGTTTCGCGCTCGCGACCGGGGAAGGGCGATGGGCGACCTCGATGTCCAGCGCGAAGGAGAAGGCACCATGGCCCCCACCGTCGGGGATTACCTACTTCAGCGGCTGCGTGAATGGGGGGTCGAGCGGCTGTTCGGCTATCCGGGCGACGGGATCAACGGCATCATCACCGCGCTGGGGCAGGCCGATGACCAGCCCGAGTTCGTCCAGGCCCGGCACGAGGAGATGTCCGCTCTCCAGGCCGTGGGGTACGCCAAGTTCAGCGGCAAGCCCGGCCTGGGACCAGGCGCTCGCGGCCGGCGGCCCGGTCGTGCTCGACGTGCGCTGTGACCCTGATATCCCGCCGATCCCGCCGCACGCGGACTTCGAGCAGATCAAGGATGCCGCCGAAGCGGTCATGAAGGGCGACCCGGACGCGTCCGGCCTCATGCGCAAGGGGCTCAACCAAGGCCCAGGAGCTCTTCGCCCGGGGCAAGGACTGATGGGCGTGAGCAGCGAGGGTGGGGCGGCGGCATGACGAAATTCGGATACTTCCTGTCGAGCGAGGAGCACTCGCCACGCGAGCTGGTCCGGCAGGCCAGGCTCGCCGAGCAGGCCGGCTTCGAGGCGTTGTGGATCTCCGACCACTTCCATCCGTGGCTGGACGAGCAGGGGCAGAGCTCGTTCGTGTGGTCGGTCATCGGGGCGCTCTCCGAGGCCGTCTCGCTGCCGGTCACGACCGCGGTGACGTGCCCGCTAATCCGGACCCATCCGGTCGTCATCGCGCAGGCGGCGGCCACGAGCGCGCTGCTGACCGAGGGCCGTTTCACGCTGGGCGTGGGCACCGGAGAGGCGCTGAACGAGCACATCGTGGACTCGCGCTGGCCACCGGCCGCCGAGCGGCTGGAAATGCTGGAAGAGGCCATCGGCCTGATCCGGCGGCTGTTCACCGGTGAGCTGGTCACCCACCACGGGAAGCACTACGACGTCGACACGGCGCGGCTCTACTCCCTGCCGGACGAGCCGCCGCCGATCTTCATGTCCGCGTTCGGGGACAAGGCGGCCGAGCTGGCCGGACGCGTGGCGGACGGCTTCATGTGCGTGAAGCCGGACGCCGACCTGCTGAAGGTCTTCCGCGACGCCGGCGGTACGGGCCGACCGGCGCAGGGTGGGTTCAAGGTCTGCTGGGCCCCTGACGCCGCACGGGCGCGGGGGACCGCACACCGGTTGTGGCCCAATGACCAGTTGCCGGGCGAGGCGGCCCAGCTGCTGCCGTTGCCACGGCATTTCGCCCAGCTCTCCGACCTCGTCACCGAGGAGATGGTCGGCGCGAACATGCCGTGCGGGCCGGATCCGGAGACGCACCTGGACGCGCTGCGCGCATTCGTCGACGCCGGTTATGACGAGGTGTACGTCAACCAGATCGGCCCGGACCAGGAGGAGTTCTTCGCCTTCTACGCCGAGCAGGTACTGCCCGAACTAGGCGGTTGATCATTGCGCGCCGCGTACGTCCCAGTCGTTCGGGCCGACGGTCGCGCCGCCCTCGCCGTTGACGATCATTTCGAGCTCGGCGAGGCGGTCGATCGCGGCCCGGACGATCTGCTCCTCGAGGCCGGTGGTGGCGATCAGGTCCTCGGTCTGCATGGGGTGTCGCATCGTCGCGATCGCCTCGTACACGATGAGCTCCTCGCTGCCCAGGACCTGAGGTTCGCGCCTTACCGCGGCGGGTTCGCCGTGCGGGCGGTTCGGTGTCCGGTCGCTCATGGGAGCCTCCTCTCGTCATGCCGATCGGCTTGACAAGCTTCCGGGATGCCCGGCCGCCCATGGGGTCAAACCTTGGACCGTACGCTCACGGCCGCAGCGCCTCCCAGTCCGCGCGGCGCAGCTCGCAGACGCGTACCGGCTCGCCGGCCGCATCGACGATGTCCCCGTACAGGCGCATGCCGATCTTGGTCATGACGCGGCCGGACGCCTCGTTGGCGGGCCGGTACCGGGCGGCGAGCCGCTGCGCGCCGACCTCACCGAATGCCTCGTCGCGCAGTGCGAGGGCGGCCTCGGTCGCGAGGCCCCGGCCCCACCACTCCGGCGCGACCCACCAGCCGATCTCGACCGCGTCCTCCTCGATGCCCGGCACGAGGGCGCCGAGCCGGTTGAGGGCCGCGAGGCCGGCGAAGGCACCGCGATCGAAGATTCCGCGCCAGCCGAAGCCGTGCTGCTCCCAGTGCCGCAGGCACGCTCGATGCCGTTCGGCGGTGCGCTCGCGGCTCCAGGGCCGCCCGTCCCCGACGTACCGCATCATCCGCTCGTCGGAGGAGAGCCGGAACAGCTCGTCCTCGAAGCCATCCGCCCAGGGCCTCAGTTCGAGCCGGGCCGTCGACAAGGTGCGCATCCGCTCAGGGTAGAAGCCACGGCTGCCGGGCGCCTCCCGCTCCTGGCCGCCGTCCTGCCCCGGCCCTGCCGCGCATGCTCGGACGCAGGAGGGTAGGACTGAATAAAGGGATATTCCAGGACACACGCGGTATGCGCCAGGCGTCCGAGGGCGGCCGTGACGATCGGAAGAGGAGTGTCGAAGCTTGTCCGATTCCACCGCCGAAGAAGGCGGAAAACCCGGACCGCCCGAAACATTCACCGGACCGGCGGACGGGACCGAGCGGCGCTGGCCGGCGTTGGCGATCTGTCTCGTCGCGGCGTTCATGACACTGCTGGACGTCAGCATCGTCAACGTCGCGCTGCCGTCCATCAAGTCCGGTCTGGGAGCGTCGCCGGACGGCCTGCAGTGGATCCTCAGCGGATACGCGGTGGCGTTCGGGCTCGCGCTGGTGCCCGCCGGGCGGCTCGGTGACGCGCGCAGCCGGCGGGCCGTGTTCATGGTCGGGCTGATCCTGTTCACCCTGTCCAGCGCCGCCGGGGGGATCGCCCAGAGCATGTTGTGGCTGGTCATCGCGAGGTTCGTGCAGGGGATGGCGGGCGGGATCCTCAACCCGCAGATCGCCGGGCTGATCCAGATCCTGTTCCGCGGCCGCGAGCGGGGCCGTGCGTTCGGTGCTCTCGGCGCCACGATCGGGATCGCGACCGCGGCGGGACCGCTCGTCGGCGGGACGCTGATCTCGCTCGCCGGTACGCAGGAGGGCTGGCGCTGGGTGTTCTACGTCAACGTGCCGGTCGGCCTGGTCGCGCTGCCGCTGGCCTGGCGCCTGTTGCCCGCGCCCGGGCGCGGGCCGGGTCGCCGGCGCGAGAGCCTGGACCCGATCGGCGTCCTTCTCCTCGGCGTCGGTGTGGTCGGCCTGCTGCTGCCGTTCGTACAGGACCAGCAGTGGCACGGAAACGCGAAGTGGCTGCTGGTCCCCGCCTCCCTCATCGTGCTCGCGGGCTTCTTCGGCTGGGAGCGCCGGCACCACCAGCCGCTGCTGGACCTGACGCTGTTCCGGCACCGGTCGTACGCGCTCGGCGTGACGATCGCGCTGCTCTACTTCGCCGGATTCACCTCGATCTTCTTCATCTTCACCCTCTATCTGCAGAACGGCCTGCACTACAGCGCGCTGCTCGCGGGGCTGGCGATCACACCGTTCGCGCTCGGATCGGCGGCAGGGTCGACGGTGGGTGGTCGGATGGTCTCCAGGTTCGGCCGGTCGCTGGTCGCCGGCGGGCTCGTCCTCGTGGCCGTCGGCCTGGCCGCGACGTTCCTCACCGTACGGGCGGTGCCCGGCGGGCACGCGGCGCTGGCCACGGCGATTCCGCTGCTGGTGGGCGGGCTCGGCAGCGGTCTGGTGATCTCCCCGAACCAGGCGCTCACCCTGTCCGAGGTGCCGCCGGAGGGCGGGGGAAGCGCCGCAGGCGTGCTGCAGACCGGGCAGCGCATCGGCACCGCGGTGGGCATCGCCGCCGTCGGCGCGGTGTTCTTCGCCGCGGTCACCGCCTCACACGGCGACTGGGCGACGGCGTTCCGCCACGCGCTGCTCGTCGTCACGGCGTTCGTGCTGATCGCCTTCTGCGCGGCCGCCGCGGACCTGTTCGCCGGCCACCATCCGGCGAAGGCGGAGCAGAGCTAACCGAACAGCTTGACGTACCGCTCGGCCTCCGCGCGGGTGAAGTTTCCGGTGAGCATGAGCTTGCCGCCGGTGATCGGCTCCTGCACCGAGGGAGCCGAGATCACCCGGCCGTTCGAGACCATGGCCAGCTGGTTACGGGGCGGCTGCTCGCGGGCGACCTGGCCGGTGAGGGTGCTCAGGCGTCCGGTGTCCTCCGGCCGCAGGTCGAACTCGACGGTCCAGCCGTTCCCGCCCTCCACCCGCATGTCGACGGACTTCACCCTGGTGATCGTCATGCCGTCACCGAGCGTGTAACAGGCGTCGGACTTCACCGAGGCCACCATGTCCGGCGAGGTCTTCGCGGGGCATGCCCCGTCGGACCTGGTCAGGACCTTGCGGAGCTGGAGGGTCCCCTTCACCTTGGGGTCGGACGGCGGTCACGACGCGACCAGCAGGATGGCGGCCCCGGCCACGATGAGAAGTGCGAACGCTCCGGCCGCGACCCAGACGATGGGCGGTACCCGGCGTCCGGAAGGCGGCGCGGGCGGGGGCGCGGGTGGATACGGTGGCTGCACGGCTCTCCGCTCAGGCGACCCTGGCGATCAGGTCGACCCTAGTCCCGATCCCCGCCTGTCAGGCGTCCGGTGACCGGTCCAGGACAGGCCTGGAGAGCGCATCCTGCCGGCCGGTATTGCGGGCGCAGCCGGTGTAATCACGTCCGAGATGGGCAGATTGTGAGGATCATGAAAGCTGTAGGCGTTCAGCGATTCGGCGGGCCCGAGGCGTTGGAGGTCGTCGAACTCGACGACCCCCATCCCGGCGCGGGCGAGATACGCATCCGGGTGCACGCGGCGACCGTGAACCCGACCGACACCCTGTTCCGCGCCGGCGTGACGAGTGCGGAGGCGCTGCGCGACCGGCGGCCGCCGTACGTCCCCGGCATGGACGTGGCCGGGGTCGTGGACGAGGTCGGCGAGGGCGCCCGCCAGTCCGTGGGCGACGACGTCATGGCCATCACCCTGCCCCGCAGCAGCCTCGGCGGCGGATACGCCGAGCGCGTCGTCGTGCCGACCGACTCGGCCACCTCGATGCCGGTCGGCGCGAGCTACGCCGAGGCGTCCACCCTGCCGATGAACGGCCTGACCGCCCAGCTGACGCTGGATCTCCTCGCGCTCGAACCCGGCCGTACGCTGGCGGTCACCGGTGCCGCCGGAGCGTACGGCGGCTATATGGTCCAGCTCGCCAAGGCCCGCGGCCTGCGCGTCGTCGCGGACTCCTCGCCGGAGGACGAGCCGCTCGTACGCCGTCTGGGCGCCGACATGATCGTCGCTCGGGGCGACGGAGTGGCCCTGCGGATGCGGCAGGTGGTGCCCGGCGGTGTGGACGCCGTGGCCGACGGGGCGGTGATCGGCGCGCCCGTCCTCCCGGCGATCCGTGACGGAGGCGCGATCGCGGCGGTACGCGGGTTCGAGGACGAGACCGAACGCGGGATCACCGTTCACCCGGTCTGGGTCAGCGAGTACGCGCGTGAGTGGGAAAAACTCGACGAGCTGCGACGTCTCGCCGGGACCGGTGCCGTCACGCTCCGCGTCGCGCACACCTATCCGCCGGAGCACGCGGCCGACGCCCACCGCGCCCTGGAGGCCGGCGGGATCCGCGGCCGACTGGTGATCATGTTCGAGTAGGCACCGGCGGAAGCACGTCCCGTTCACAGGGGTCGAGGCGGTCCACGGGCGGATCACCCCTCTCGGTCGATCTCGTCCGCCACGAGATGCTGCTCAGCTCAGGACCCGATCCCGGAGGCCGCGATCATCGAGATCGTCGACGAGGTCTTCAGCGCGCGGCGAGCGACATAGGGCGCCGCGCCCCCTGTCCCGTAGGTCTCAGGAGTTACCGTACGAGGCGTGCTGTCACCGAACGAGCGGGAGATCGAGACGCTGGAGGAGTTCGACCGCGCGGTCGCGGCCGGCTCCCTGTGCGGATACCGCGTCCAGTCCGTCGACCTGACGACCCGTACCCCGATCCTCCTGTCGGCGGACACCACCGAAGCGGTCTTCCTCGGCTGCCTGATGGAGCCGGAGGCCGCCGCCCGCGTACGCTCCACCGGCGCGCTCGTCTTTCCGCCCGTTCCGGATCTGCCCTTCGATCCGTACCGCGGCTCTCTCTACAGCCCCGACTCGCTCTACGAGGGCCTCGCCGCCGGTTACGCGACGACGCCCGACGCCCGCGCGTACGACTGGTTCCTGCGCACCCGCGACAGGGGCGACATCTTCGCCTCGATGCTCCGCGGCATCCACGACGACGCCATGTCCGACGCCTTCGACGAACTCCTCGTCGGCGCGCGCGTCGTCGGCGTCATGGGCGGCCACGCCATGGAACGCGGCACGGCGGCGTACGCGGGCGCCGCACGCCTGGGCCGTGCCCTGGCGCGTGAGGGCCTCACGGTGGCGACCGGCGGTGGCCCCGGCGCGATGGAGGCGGCCAACCTGGGCGCCTACGCCGCACCCTTCGACGAACCGATGCTGGCCGACGCCCTGGACACCCTGGTCAAGGTGCCCTCCTTCCGGCCCTCCATCACCGACTGGGCCCTGGCCGCGTTCGACGTACGCGACCGCTGGCCCGGCGGGGGCGCCTCGGTGGGCGTGCCGACCTGGTTCTATGGCCACGAGCCGTCGAACGCCTTCGCGCCCCGCATCGCGAAGTACTTCGCCAACGCCACCCGCGAGGACGGCCTGCTGGCCCGCTGCAACGCGGGCGTCGTCTTCCTCCCGGGCGCGGCCGGCACGGTGCAGGAGATCTTCGACAACAGCACGCCGAACTACTACGAGTCGGGAGACGCCCCGCGCCCCATGGTCCTGGTCGACCACACCCACTGGACCCGTACCCTGCCCGCGTGGCCCCTCCTGCAGGCCCTGGCCGAGGGCCGTGGCATGGCCTCGCGTATCGCTCTGGTCGACTCGATCGACGACGCTCCGCAAGCACTGGCACGCCTTTCCGGCGCCTGATCTCAGGCAGACAGGCGGGCGACCACGGCACGAATACGAATCGACGTTCGGCCGGCAAGGAGACGAAACACGGTGTGATCTTGACGGGTTCTGGACGCGCGTATGCCCATCACACGGTAGAAAAGCGGGCGATGCGGCAATTTGCCCGCCAACCCACACCATCACACCGACATGTCCCTGGAGGACCTCAGTGACTTCGATCGATTTGAACAACGTGCTCGACAAGGCGTGGGCGGACAAGAGCCTTCCGGAGATCATGGCCGCGCCGGTGGCGGCACTGAAGGGAATCTCCGACCGTAGCGGCGAGCTCCTGTACGAAGCCCTCGGCATCAAGACGATCGCCGACCTGGCCAGCCTGCCCTACGCCCGCTCGGCCCAGGCCCTGGCCGAACTGAACAAGGGCGCCGAGTAACGAGCCGCCGGCCGTAGGTCACGACGTTGACCCACTGGCCTGCCGCTGGTCAGCGGCCGATCAGACACCGGCGACAAGATCAAGGCCCAGGTCGGGGACCATGTCCCTGGGCTGGGCCCTTGTCTGTGTCGACCCGGACGATGCCGATGCCCGGCGTGTCCGGCTTGGAAAGCAGAAGCGCTGACCTGTGGCGAGACGAACACGGTGCGCAGGACCGGCACGCGGTCGACCGTGGGAGCCGGAAGACCAGTTCGCACTCGACGAGAGGGGCAGGACATTGGCCGGCGACCAGTTGTTCGACACGATCGGCACCAACTATGCGGCGACGCGGCCGACCGAGCCGCGGATCGCGGCGCGGATCTGGGCCGCGCTCGGCGACGCACGCACGGTCGTCAACGTGGGGGCGGGGACCGGATCGTATGAGCCGCCCGATCGTGACGTCACGGCGGTCGAGCCGTCGGCGGTCATGCGGGCCCAGCGGCCGGCCGGCGCGGCCCCGTGCGTGCCCGGCGTGGCGGGCAGCCTGCCGTTCGCTGACAAGTCATTCGACGCCGCCATGGCCGTGTCGACCGACCAGCACTGGCCGGACGTGATCGCCGGCTACCGGGAGATGCAGCGCGTCGCCCGCCGCGTCGTGACCTTCCATTTCGACACCGGCCGTCTCGACGATGACTTCTGGCTGGCCCGCGACTACATGCCCGAGCACGCGCAGCTGAGCGCCGGCCGGCCTACGCTCACCGAGCGGGCCGGCGCGATCGGCGCCCGGCTGGAGCCGGTACCCATCCCGTGGGACTGCTGCGACGGCAACTTCCCCTCCTACTGGCGGCGGCCGGAGGCGTACCTGGACGAGCAGGTCCGGCGCCCGGTATCGGTCTGGCACCAGGTCGGCCGGGCCGTCGAGGAGCGGGTGGTACGCGACCTGTGCGCCGATCTCGAATCGGGCCGCTGGGCCGATCGCAACACCGGACTGCTCGACCTGGACGAGATCGACCTCGGCGGCAGGCTCCTCATCGCCTGACAGAGCCATGGCACCAGCCGGCCCGGGAGACCGTAAAGCCTGGCCACGCGCGGGCCGCCGGTCACCGGTCAGCCGCAAAACGCAGGAGTACGGCCGGCACGCGACGGAGACCCCCATTCCCCGCCGACGTGCTGTTCACGTTCCGGCTCTACTCGGTGGGCGCCCAGGCGATCCTCTGGGCGGCCGTGGGACTGCGCTTCGCGCCCCTGGCCGAACGCCTGCGCATGAGGGCTCCGGTACCGGTGACGGCTCGTGACACCGCCCTGCACTACGCCGTCGTGTCGGCCGGTTCCGCGCCGCCCATGACCCGGTCCTCCAGATCACGGTCCCGCAGTCGCCGCAGGCCGAAGGCTCCCTTCACAACGATGAGGAGCACCGTACCGAGGATCATCGGCTGAACGAAGATGAGCCGCATCACCATCGGCATCGCCTGCAGCGTCGGCTCGGGGATGAACAGGCCGCCGATCGCGGTGATGAACGGGAAGCCGCCGAGCATCAGGTTCTCCCGCGTCCACCGCACCCCGCCCAGGACGTCGATCGCGCTCGCGAACAGCACCCCGAACAGGACCGTCCCCACGGCCGCGAGGACCGGCAGCGGCACCGCCTCCAGCAGCCGGTCGAACGGCTCCAGGCCACCGAGGGCGAGCAGGATGATCCCGGTCGTCAGCGTGACGTACCGCGACCCCACGCGGGTCGCGCGCAGCAGGCCGATGTTGTCCGGGTACGCCAGCGTGGACATCCCGCCGAAGATCGCGCCGACCGTACTGCCCAGGACTTCGCCGAAGACACCCTGCGACACCCGGTACCCGGACAAGTTCTGCCCGCCCCAGCCGACGACGATGTCGTACGTCGCGATGCTCTCGACGATCGCCGGGAACAGGGTGATGAAGAAGATCAGCACCAGGTCGCCGTGGACGGCGAAGCCGAACGGGAAGAACTTGGGCACGATCACGCCCACGTTCCGGCCGACCTCGCCGAACGAGGTGGGTTCGAAGATCGCGTACACGATGGTCCCGGCCACGACGGCGATCAGGACTGCGAGCCGGCGCAGGAGCCGTCCACGCGGCAGCACGGTCAGGGCGATGACCAGTACCGCGCCGACGCCCCCGGCGACCAGGTTGACGCTGGGAAAGCCCGGGCTCTGCGGTGTTCCGAGCCAGTTCGGCAGGGCCGTGCTGGTCAGCTGGGTGGCCAGGATCAAGACGATGACGGCCGAGATGATCGGGTCGCGGACGAACCGGCTCAGGTACGTGATCAGCCCGAACCGTTTCAGCGGCAGGGCGAGCACACACCAGATCAGGCCCGCGACCACCATCGAGCCGAACGCCGAGCCGAGGCTTCCGCCCTTGGCGTGGCCGACCGCCAGCAGCGCGGCGAGCGAGCCCGCGTACGGCCCCTGGACGATCGGCAGCCGCAGCAGGAACACCGACTGCAGGATCACCACCAGGCCGGAGGTCATGAACGTGACCCCGTACAGGTAGGCGACGTCGGCGGAGGACAACTTGAACGCCGTGCCGATCAGCGCCGGAAAGATCAGAAGCCCGGCCATGCCCAGAATGTTCTGCACGCCCAGGCCGATCGCCCCGGGGATCGGCACACGCTCGTCGATGCCCACGTCGAACACCGGCGCCGTACGGGGGCGGCCGGGGGATGCCGTGCTTTCGGGAGTTCGAGTCATGAGAGCTCCTCGCATGCCGGGCGAGGCCGGGCGACACCGGCGGGGGCGACAGGATCCCTCGACGTTAGGGTCCGTCCAGGTCGCTGACCAGCACGCTTTGCTGTCGGCGCCGGTTAGCGCTGCTAACACCGAGATCTGCGGGCCGTCCACTGCGGACAGGCAGGCCGAGACCTCACCGACCGGGTGCTCTCACCGAGTCGTGATCGTGGGCCTGATCAGCGGCCTCGCCGCCGCCGTCCGGGACGCGGGTCCATGATCCTTCGCCACGCCTGGATGACCGGCCTGTTCGGGGTCCGGCGGCACGGACACCGCTCGACCGGCCGAGGTGACGCTCAGCGCATCGTCTGGATCCGCGCCGTCGCCGTGGCCACCGCGATGGTCCTGCCGTCCGCGTCGGTGAGCTCGCCCGAGAGGAAGCACACCTGCGTGCCCCGGTGTACGACGCGGCCGTGACCGACCAGGCGTCCGGGGCGGGCCGGCCGCAGGAACTGGACGTGCAGATCCAGTGTCGGCGCGAACTGCCCCTCGGGCAGTGTGGCGACGAGCGCGGGGCCCAGAGTGTCATCGAGCATCGCGGCCAGGAAGCCGCCCTGGATCACGCCGGCGGGATTGACGAACCGCTCGCCCGCGTCGAACGCGACCTCGATGGTGCCGCGCTCGGGCTCCACCGCGACCAGCTCCCAGCCCAGCGTCCGAGCCGCGGGCGGGGGAGCGACCCGGCCGGCCATCGTGTCCCAGAACAGCCCGCGCCTGCCGTCGTTCATGGGGAGCAGTCAAGCAGCCACCACCGACAGGGCCCAGGGGCGTCAGGTCCGCTGGGCGAGGATTCCGCGTTTGGCGGCGCCCGGCGGGAGGTCGTCGGCGACGGTGAAGCCCGCCGGGAGCAGGGACGCCGGCTCGTCCGGGCCCAGGCACCACGCCGCGGGAAGGTGCGGCCGGTCCCGCCGCGCCTCCAGGGTGAACGCCTCCCAGACCAGTGCGCCGCCGGGCCGTACCGCCTCCGCGGCCGCCGCGAACAGCTCCCGGTCCCAGTAACCGGTGCACAGCACGAGCGAGCAGCCGGACGGCCGCGGCCGCCACACCCGCAGGTCGGCATGGACGAGCGTGACCAGGTCGTCCAGCCCCCGGCGGGCCGCCTCCTCGCCGAGCAGCCCGAGCGCCACCTCCGAGATGTCCACCGCGATCACGCGGCGCCCGCGCGCGGCGGCCAGCAGTGCGCTGCCCGACGGCCCGCAGGCCAGGTCCAGGACCGGCCCCTCCGGCAGCGGCAGGGACAGCGCGCGTACCACGAGCCGATGGGCGGTGAAAGAGGGACGGGTGCGCTCTCCGTACTTCGCGTTCCACTTGTCCCTGTCCCGGTGAGACGGGACGTCCTTCATTCGTGGCACCCTTCCGCGCGGAGACGCGCGTATGCCCTACCGATAACGGAAGCCGTCGAGAAAGCGGCGGAACAGGCCGCCCTCGCGCGGCAACGGCTTGGCCGGAGGGGGCGCGACCGGCCGCTGCCGTGCCTCCGGCTGGTCGTAGTCGGTCCGCGCGATGGCGTCCACGACCTGCGCCTCGTCGAACTCCGCCGACCCCTCGATCCTGGGCACGAAACCGACCAGCATCCCGTCGCGCATCACCTGGGCCTCCAGGCCGGCCGTGCCGTCGGTGTCCCACTCGGCCTCGCGGCCGCCGGGCAGCGACACGCGGACGCCGAACTGGCCGACGCCGGCCCGCAGCAGGTGCGCGTTGATGCCCCGGTCACGCAGTGCGTCCACGACCCGTCGGGCTCGGTTCTCATCCATTCGCCCAAAAGTAGCCGGTACCGCGGCCGATCCGGAACAGACCGGCCCGGCGGATCAGGTGATGCCGCCGGGCCGTGACGCGAACAGGGGTCAGGCGGCGCGCTCGCCGTCGTGGCGGTGGGCGCGGATGAGGTCTCCGTACCGCCGGCCGCTGCCCTTGATGATCCGCTGCTGCGTCTCGTAGTCGACGTAGACGAGGCCGAAGCGCTTGTCGTACCCGTACGCCCACTCGAAGTTGTCCAGCAGGGACCAGGCGAAGTACCCGGCCAGCGGGGCGCCCCGGCGTACCGCGCGTACGCAGGCGGCCAGATGCTCCTCCAGGTAACGGACCCGCTCCGGGTCGTCCACCTGCCCGTCGGGACCGACGACGTCCGGCCAGGCCGAACCGTTCTCAGTCACGTGGATCCGCTGCGCGCCGTAGTCCTCGGTCAACCGCATCAGAAGGCGTTCGAGGCCCTCGTCGCGGATCTCCCAGTCCATCGCGGTGCGGCGTACGCCGGGGCGGGGCACCTCACGGATGAAGGGCGGTGGCCCGGTCGGATCGTCGGCGATGGTGGTGGGGAAGTAGTAGTTGAGTCCCAGCCAGTCGAGCGGCGCGGCGATCGTCTCCAGGTCGCCGGGTCGCTCGGGCAGGTCGACGCCGTAGACCTCGCGCATGTCGGCCGGGAATCCGCGGCCGTGCACCGGGTCGAGCCACCAGCGGATCGTGTGGCCGTCGGAGCGGCGGGTGGCGGCGACGTCGGCCTCCGAGTCCGACGCCGGCTCCGCGTAGCCGAGGTTGTTCACGATGCCGACCCGCGCGTCCGGGGCCGCCGCGCGGATCGCCTGCGTGGCCAGACCGTGGCCGAGCAGAAGGTGGTACGACGCGGGCACCGCGACCGCGATGTCGGTCAGGCCCGGCGCCATCTTCCCTTCGAGGTGGCCGATCCACGCGGAGCACAGCGGCTCGTTGAGAGTGGCCCACTCGGTGACCCGGTCGCCCAGCGCGGCGGCGACGTGGGACGCGTACGCCGCGAAGTGCTCGGCCGTCTCTCGCGACGCCCAGCCGCCGCGGTCCTGGAGCACCTGAGGCAGGTCCCAGTGGTACAGCGTGGGGTAGGGCGTGATGCCGGCCTCGAGAAGGGCGTCGACGAGCCGGTCGTAGAAGGCGAGGCCGGCCTGGTTGACCGGGCCGTCACCGCCGGGGACGACGCGCGGCCAGGCGATGGAGAAGCGGTACGAGTCGACGCCCAGCTCTTTCATGAGCGCGATGTCCTCGGGCCATCGGTGGTAGTGGTCGCAGGCGATGTCGCCGTTGTCGTTCCCGTCGATCTTTCCGGGAATGTGCGAGAACGTGTCCCAGATGGACGGCGATCGGCCGTCCTCGTTCACGGCGCCTTCGATCTGATACGCGGCGGTGGCCACACCCCAGGCGAAGTCGGCGGGGAGAGAGGTGAGGTCGTGCACGGACTGCCCTTCCGATTGTTCGGTGACGCTCTCGCTCACTTGACGGCCCCGGCGGTGAGGCCGGTGACGAGGTAGCGCTGGAGGAGCAGGAACCCGACGACGACGGGAACGCTGACGACGAGCGAGGCCGCCATGATCTGGTTCCAGTAGACGTCGTACTGGGTGGAGTACTCCCTGAGGCCGATCGAGAGCGTGCGGGTGCTCTCGTCGGTCATGACCGAGGCGAAGAGCAC
>DASQPY010000460.1:0-5206 GCA_035643735.1 Actinoallomurus sp.
CTCAAGGCGAACGAATCCCGCACCTCCCCTGACGAATGACCCGGTCGAAGCCGGCGACTGGGACGGCCACGCTCGCCCCCGCACGGTGCGGGGCTGGCCGGCCGTCGACTCCTCGACCGCCGTCGTCACCCGCATGCCCCCTGACGAGCGCACCGGCCTGGTCACCGCGCTACGCACCGTCACCACGCGGGCGAGGAGCCATCCACCGGTGAGGCGACCCGGGACGTCCTGTCCGTCGGCTGGACTGAGCTCCCGGCCTGCATGGTCTGGCCGAGCTTTGCTGCCGCGACCGGCAGCGCGGTGACCGCCTCGAAGGCGGCCACGGCGGTCAGTGCGAGGACCGGGAGCG
This sequence comes from Actinoallomurus sp., assembly GCA_035643735.1. Classification (GTDB taxonomy): domain Bacteria; phylum Actinomycetota; class Actinomycetes; order Streptosporangiales; family Streptosporangiaceae; genus Actinoallomurus. The sequence goes on from DASQPY010000460.1 coordinate 350, forward strand.
GCACGTGAGGCCGGCCGGCGCGGGCACTCGACCAGAACGGTGCAAGCAGGCCGTAGAGCAACGTGGTATCGCCAATGAGAAGAGCATCGCATCGAGGAAGGGGTGGTGAAGGACCATCCTCACCGCGAAGATGTCCGCAGTGAGGATGGCCGCGACCCAACCACAGCCTGCCGGCAGATCATTCATCGTCATTTTGTCTGTTCATGAATCCCGGGACGAAGACAAAGAGAGCGCGGGCTTTCGCCCGCGCTCTCTTTGCTCGATGTCACTTCAGGATGGGGAAGCGCTGAACCAGGCGGGTCTTGTCCCACCAACGGCCGAGGCCGAGGGTGTTACCGGCACCGATCAGCGCCAGGCCGATGATCAGCAGCGCGTAGATGAGGTGGTCGTCCATGAAGATGTGGTTCTCCGGGGGCAGAACGACACTCCACATCATGACCAGCATGGCCGTGCCGGCGATGGCCGCTAGGCGCATGCCGACGCCAAGAAGCAGTGCCGCGCCGATGCCGGCCAGGCCGAGCATGAACAGCCAGTCGGCCCACGCCGCGCCGGCGATGGAGTGGTAGAAGCCCTTGAAGGGACCAGCCGCGGAGAACTTCAGAAAACCTGTCGTCGGGTGCCCGCCGTGGATCCATGCCTGCTTGGTCGTGGTCTCGTGGCCGAGCCCGAACAGCTTGTCCACGAATGCCCACGCGAACACGAAGCCCAGGGACAGTCTGGCGAGCGCCCACACATAGCGGACGGCCGGCGACGCGAGCCGCGGCTCTACCTGCTCCGCGTCGTGATAATGGCGACGGATTCGGGGCTTGTGGTCGGCGACTGCCATTTCATCTCACCTCTATTTGGGGCACCGGAGATTTTCCGGCTACCTTTACTCAACGCCATACGGTGAGGACGTGGCAGAGGCGAAAGCAGGGCCGCGCGCGGGACCTTCGTCCTGTCCGGACCGAGTGGCCGGCGCTAAGCGAGCGAATGAGGCGTTGTGAGCCGCTACTTCCCATCCAAGCGGAGCGGCACTCGCCATTCGAGGACGTCCTGCCGGTCTCACCAGGACGAATGTCGAACTCGCCGCGTAGAGTCTTGGCCGGCAGGCCATGTTGGTCAGACCGCCGCGTCGTTCCGTCGCGGAATGCCACTCCTCGGCGTATCGACCGTTGGCTCTCTGAACAGCCGTCCTCCGAGGCGCCATCCGCCAACGACACAGTCGCGAGGTCGGCATCACACATCTCCCGGGCCCGGCCACAACGAGGTCGAGCACCTCCCTCGGCGCGATGCCGGACAGGAGTGCCGTCGAACTCCTCACCTTCCCGGCGAATAGCTCATCCTTGTAGAGGCCGGCCGTCCGATCGCTAGATCGCCGAAGACGCCGTTCTCTGTTCCCGTACGACGGCCACGGGGCAGTGAGCACGGTGGACCACCGCCTGGCTCACCGAGCCCAGCAGCATGCCGCCCAGACCGCCGTGCCCGCGCGAGCCGACCACGACCAGCCGCGCCCCCGCGGACTCCTCGATCAGCGCGCGACTCGCCAGGCCGGCCGCGACGACGTTCCGTACGTCCGTGTGCCCGGCGCTCAGCGAGGTGAGCATCTCCTCGGCAGCGGCCCGTTCGTTCTCACGCTCGACCGCGTGGACCAGGGTGACGCCACAACCGCGATCTCTCGCCTCCGTGAAGGCGAAGCCGATGGCCGGCTCCGACAGTCCGGTTCCGTCGACACCCACGACGACGCGGCCGGCCGAGGGGCCTGGCCCGACGTCGGGCAGTCCGGGGCGGACGACCACGACCGGCACGTTCGCGTGAACGGCCATCGCCATGGCCGTCGACCCGTCGGCCAGGTCGGACATCTCCAGGAAGCTCGCCGAACCAACGACGATCATTGAGGCGTCAAGGTCCGTGGGGGGCTCGGGGTCCTGGCCCGCCAGCACGCGCACTCGTGCGCCGCGGCGACCGGCCTCCCTGTACGCCCAGGCGATGGCGCCCTGCCCTGAGTCCGTACCGTCGACGTCCACGATGATCGGGCGGGATGTGGACGAGATGCCGCCCGATCCGCGCTGCTCGGAACGCTCGTCGTTCAGCTTCATCTGGTCCTCCTGTGGATACCGGTTCGCTGAGATCAGATGCGCACGACCCCAGGGGTCATGCCGGAGCGGATGTCACGGTTCTGGTCTGCTCAGGTCGGCCGGTGACCGGCGTACGCCCGTGATCTCGCTGTCGGCGAAGCCCAGCCGCACGATCATCTGGGGGTATGCGTCGTCGCAGTGCCGTCTGCGGATGAACTCCCGCAGTTCCGGAATTTCAAGCGCCTGGGTGTGGAACGCGGCCGACACGTCATCCTCGGCGGCGCGCAGCAGTATCCGCTGCAGCGCCTGTCCGGCTCGCAGCCAGTCGCCACGGCCGTCGGCATCGGTCGTGAGAAGGGCGACGACTCCGGTGGCATCTTGTTGATCATCGCCGAGCAGCCCCCAGCCCTGCCCTCGTGCGAAATCACGCTCCGCGAAGTAAGGGTCGGTGTGCTCCGGGTGCCGCGGATAGCTATCCGCGTGGACGCCATCGGACCGGTCACTTCCGGGACGCGGCGCCCAGCGTGCCATCTCCGCGAGATAGGCCGGGTTCTGCCGATGCGTCTGCTCGGCGACCTCCGTCAGGGCGGCGAGCGCGATCCGCGCGCGCGGATCCGCGACCACACGAAGCATCACGCCCTCGTCATGGGCCTGCGCCTTCAATGACTGAAGCAGTCCGGCCGGCAGACCTTGGGGACGGAAGCCACCCCGATGAGTACGCCGCCGCCGGATCTGGTCATACATCCGCTCTTCCTCGCTGGTGGCCCGCTCGGGTGGGCCGATGGCCACATCGGCGATCAGCCCCGGCCGGTCAGGGTCGGAGAACAGCTGAACATGCGGATGGTGGCCGAGATGGCGGGCAGCGAGCCGAAGGGTGTACAGCGCCGCGCCGCAACTGATCAACATCTGTCGGCCGTCGGGGTCGGCGACCTCCAGGCGGCGGTCCGCGTCAGCGTGCACGGTCACCATCAAGCCGCGCGTACCGAACCACCACGGCTGCGTGTTGTGCACGGACGGCGCCCACACCACCGCATCGAGGAGACGGCGCGCCGTCTCCTCTTCCTCTGTACTGCCTGCGACGTTCATGATCAGCCCTTCCTGGCCGAGGCAAGCACCTCCGGGCGCGAGGGGCGCCGGCCGAAATCGACGAGCCGTCGACCACACGCGGGTCCTGGGAACCACGTCACGACCTTCCCCCGTCCACCATGACTCGCTCCGAACCCGGGGAGAGAGTGCCGAGCGGCCCAGGAGCACGGGACCTTCGGCCCGTTCAGACCTCTGAGTGTCGGGTGATCCTGTGAGATCAGGGTGGGGGAGGCGTGCAGCTCGTCGCGCACTCCTCCGGGCTCGACGGCTCTGGCGACTCCGCGCCGGCCAGACCGCCTACTCCGGGTGGCGTAGGGCACGTCGGTGAGGGGACCTTGGTCCCTCCACACTTTTCTCGCCGAATGGTGGGCTTGGGCGCGGACGCGATCCGTCGTGTCCTTTTGGGTAAGCAGTCGGCTGAAGCCAGTGAGGGACGTGTCATGCTGACCGATGAGGAACTCCGGGCGATCGACGCCTGGTGGCGTGCGGCGAACTACCTGTCCGCGGGCCAGATCTATCTACGCGCCAACCCACTTCTGCGACGGCCGCTTGACCGGGAGGACATCAAACCCCGGCTGCTGGGCCACTGGGGAACGTCGCCCGGGCTGAATTTCTGCTACGCCCACCTGAACCGGGTCATCGTGGGCCGTGACCTGGACATGATCTACGTGATGGGGCCAGGGCACGGCGGCCCGGCGGCGGTCGCGAACGCGTGGCTGGAGGGCACCTACAGCGAGGTCTACCCGCACGTGTCCCAGGACGCGGCCGGGATGGAGCGGCTGTTCCTGCAGTTCTCCTACCCCGGTGGGATCCCCAGTCACGTCGCGCCGGAGACACCGGGTTCGATCCACGAGGGCGGTGAGCTCGGCTACTCCCTCGCCCACGCCTACGGCGCCGCGTTCGACAACCGGGACCTGATCGTGGCGTGCATCATCGGCGACGGCGAGGCCGAGACCGGGCCGCTGGCCACGAGCTGGCATTCGAACAAGTTCCTCGACCCGGTGGGCGACGGCGCGGTCCTGCCGATCCTGCACCTGAACGGATACAAGATCGCCAATCCCGCCGTGCTCGCCCGGATCCCCGAGACGGAGCTGGTCGCGCTGCTGGAGGGGTACGGGCACCGTCCGATCCTCGTCAGCGGCGACGACCCCGCGACGATGCACCGGCGGATGGCGGCGGCGCTGGACGAGGCGATCGAGGAGATCATCGCGATCCGGCATGCGGCCCGGCACGCCGGAGCCACCGGGCGGCCGCGCTGGCCGATGATCGTTCTGCGCACGCCGAAGGGCTGGACCGGCCCCAAGGAGGTCGACGGCCTCCCGGTCGAGGGCACCTGGCGCGCCCACCAGGTCCCCCTCGCGAACGTACGGGAGAACCCCGAGCACCTCGCGCAGCTGGAGACGTGGCTGACGTCGTACCGGCCGGAGGAACTGTTCGACGCCGACGGGCGGCCGCGCACGGACGTACTCGCCACCCCGCCGCATGGGGACCGGCGGATGAGCGCCAACCCGCACGCCAACGGCGGCCTGCTCCTTCGCGATCTGGAACTGCCCGACTTCCGCACCTATGCCGTCGAGCGCCCGCGCTGGCCGATGATCGTGCTGCGCACTCCGAAGGGCTGGACCGGGCCCAAGGAGGTCGACGGCAAGCCGGCCGAGGGCACCTGGCGCTCGCATCAGGTCCCCCTCGCCGGGCTCGCGACCAACCCCGAGCA